>NZ_VMMJ01000001.1:0-108371 GCF_013277145.1 Streptococcus sp. 3705
CTATCCACAACCTCAAAACGGTGTTTTGAGCAGCCTGCGGCTAGCTTCCTAGTTTGCTCTTTGATTTTCATTGAGTATAAACAGCCACTCTCCAGTTCAATTGGAGAGTTTTTTGATGAGAGTAGATATTTATAGACCTCAATTTGACACCATACTTTTTCTATGATAAAATGTAACAAATTTGTTTACAACAAATCAAAATCTAAATGAAATGAAATTTTCTATGAAATCAATCAAAGGACTACTCTTTATCATAGCTAGTTTTATCTTGACTATTTTGACTTGGATGAACACTTCTCCCCAATTCATGATTCCAGGACTAGCTTTAACAAGCCTATCTCTGACTTTTATCCTAGCCACTCGTCTCCCCCTACTAGAAAGCTGGTTTCACGGTTTGGAGAAGGTCTATACTGTCCACAAATTCACAGCCTTTCTCTCCATCATCCTACTAATCTTTCATAACTTAAGTATGGGCGGTTTGTGGGGCTCTCGCTTAGCTGCTCAGTTTGGCAATCTTGCCATCTATATCTTTGCCAGTATCATCCTTGTCGCCTATTTAGGCAAATACATCCAATACGAAGCTTGGCGATGGATTCACCGTCTGGTTTACCTAGCCTATATTTTTGGACTCTTTCACGTCTATATGATGATGGGCAATCGTCTCCTCACATTTAATCTTCTAAGTTTTCTTGTTGGTAGCTATGCCCTTTTAGGCTTACTAGCTGGTTTTTATATCATTTTTCTATATCAAAAGATTGGCTTCCCCTATCTAGGGAGAATTACCAATCTCAAACGCTTAAACCACGATACGCGAGAAATTCAAATCCATCTTAGCAGACCTTTCAATTATCAAGCAGGACAATTTGCCTTCCTAAAGATTTCCCAAGAAGGTTTTGAAAGTGCTCCGCATCCCTTTTCTATCTCAGGAGGTCATGGTCAAACTCTTTACTTTACTGTCAAAAATTCAGGCGATCATACCAAGAATATCTATGACAATCTTCAAGTCGGCAGCAAAGTAAGCGTAGACAGAGCTTACGGACACATGATCATAGAAGAAGGACGAGAAAATCAGGTTTGGATTGCTGGAGGTATTGGGATCACCCCCTTCATCTCTTACATCCGCGAACATCCTATTTTAGATAAACAGGTTCACTTCTACTATAGCTTCCGTGGAGAAGAAAATGCAGTCTACCTTGATTTGCTCCGTGACTATGCTCAGAAAAATCCTAATTTTGAACTCCATCTAGTAGACAGTAGGAAAGACGGCTATCTTAATTTTGAGCAAGAAGAAGTGCCCGAACATGCAAGCGTCTATATGTGTGGTCCTCTTTCTATGATGAAGTCACTTGCCAAACAGATTAAGAAACAAAATCCAAAAACAGAGCTTATTTACGAAGGATTCAAGTTCAAATAACCACTCATACTCTCCT
Source organism: Streptococcus sp. 3705 (assembly GCF_013277145.1). GTDB lineage: Bacteria > Bacillota > Bacilli > Lactobacillales > Streptococcaceae > Streptococcus. Next base: position 1,431 of record NZ_VMMJ01000001.1, read on the forward strand.
GGGAATTTCCCAGGAGTTTTTTCTACACAACCGCAAAAAACACTGCCAGATTTCTAGCAGTGCTTTGAATTTTATTTATTTTAATAGATTGTTTTTTCAGTTTCTACATCAAAGAAGTGGGCTTTGTTCAAGTCAAATCCAAGTTCAACTGTTGCACCTGTTTGCAAGTAGTCACGAGCATCAACTTTAGCAACAAATTCATCTTTACCAACTTGGCAGTAAAGGTGAGATTCTGAACCAAGCAATTCTGATACAGAGATAGTCGCTTTTACAACACAGTCTGGGAATGTTTCAAGGAAGGCAGGTTCTGCATTCACATCTTCTGGACGAATACCGAAGATCAATTCTTTACCTTCGTAGCCTTTTTCACGAAGAACTTTCAATGCTCCTTCTGGCACTTTCAAACGGAAACCATCAGAAATAATTTCGCTACCAACTAATTTCACATTGATGAAGTTCATTGCTGGGCTTCCGATGAATCCTGCTACGAATTTATTAACTGGTTTTTTGTAAACTTCTTGAGGAGTACCGATTTGTTCCACACGTCCGATAGTACCTGTACCAGCAGGGTTCTTAGTTGCTGACATGATAACGATACGGTCTGCAAGTGTCATCGCTTCTGTTTGGTCGTGAGTTACATAGATAGTTGTAGCCCCGATACGACGGTGGATTTTAGCGATTTCAGCACGCATTGATACACGAAGTTTAGCATCCAAGTTTGACAAAGGTTCGTCCATCAAGAATACTTTTGCATCACGGACGATGGCACGCCCCATGGCAACACGTTGACGTTGACCACCTGAAAGGTCAGCTGGTTTACGTTCCAAAAATTCTTTCAATCCAAGGATTTCAGCTGCTTCTTGCACACGTTTGTCGATGTCTTCCTTGCTGTATTTACGCAATTTCAAACCGAAAGCCATGTTGTCATAAACAGTCATGTGTGGGTAAAGAGCGTAGTTTTGGAATACCATGGCGATGTCGCGGTCTTTTGGAGCTACGTCGTTGACAACCACGCCATCGATAGATGCAGTTCCTTCTGTGATGTCTTCAAGACCAGCAATCATACGGAGAGTAGTTGATTTACCACATCCTGAAGGTCCTACGAAAACGATGAACTCTTTGTCTTTGATGTTCAAGTTGAAATCTTCAACTGAATAGTGTTCGCTGTTTGGATATTTTTTGTAAATATTTTTAAGATTTAATTCTACCATGAGGTGAACTCCTTTTGTCTTTTGATAGTTTTATTATAAATGAAAACGCTTTACATTTCTATGGCAAGATGACCAAAAAAACAAAAAAGTTCTGTGCAACTTGCACAAAACTTTATAGAATATCTGGTAAAATCAACTGATAACACAAGGTCAGGTCGGTCAACTCCTTCAACTGTAGCCCTGTCAATTCTTCCCACTTATCAATCTTGTATTGGAGAGAATTGCGGTGCAGATAGAGTTGCTGGGCTGTTTTTGTTAGGACAGCACTATTTTCCCAAAGGGAGAGAATGATTTCCTGAATCTGATCTTGATCCAAAATCATCTGGTGCAAGCATTCTTTAATGACTCTCAGGTCCACAATTCTTTCTCCCATACTCCAAAGATAGAGTTGTGAAAAGGTATGAACACCTTGGTGACCCTGACGCCACCAAGTCTTAAACAAATCTCGCTCTGCTTTAATCAAGTCTGATAGGGCTTGATAGCCTGTCTGAGACCAAACCTGACCCAACATGATTGACAGACGAAGTCCAAAGTCATACTCAACCGCTTCAATCGTATCACTTAAAATAGCTCGTACAGAGGTGTATTTGTCTTGCTGAAGCACGAAAACATAATCCTGAGCTCCAACCTGAAGCACTGTCTGACAGTTAGGAAAAAGGGTCCGCATCATATCCAGCCAAGAAGCTAGATTTTCCTGCTGAAAATAGGAAAGATGACAATAAACCAGCTGAATCTTTTTAAAAGCTTGTGGTGCCTGTCCCTTCCCCTCAATCAAAAAAGAATACCAAGGATTGAGCGAACGAGCCTGCTCCTGCTGGGTCAAAAGCGAAATCAACTGCTTTTCACGCTCACTGAGCCCAGCTTCCTCCAGCAAAATCCACTGCTGAGAAGCTAAAGGAAGAGTTAAGTAACCCTCTTTCGCTACTGGTTGGTCTGAAATCTGAGCCTCAGGAAACCAGTCTTGTAGTTCTTTTGCCATCATGTCCTATCCCTCCACTTTTTGGATGCACCACGAAATCAAGCTCTCAAGACGTTCCAGATTTTCAGTCATATGGAGATAGCCCATCACTGCTTCAAAACCTGTGGACATACGGTAGGTCACCACATCGGCATTTTTAGCCTTTGTGTGGCTATTGGTATTGCGGCCACGTTTGTAGATTTCTTCTTCTTTTTCCGTTAGGACTTGCTCCTCTAACATGAGGGAAATCAGGCTGGCCTGAGCTTTAGCCGATACATACTTAGTCGCTTCTTGATGGAGTTTATTGGGTTTGGTCATGCCTTTGAGGATGAGGTGACGGCGAATATACATAGAATACACCGCATCCCCTTCAAAAGCTAACGCAATCCCGTTAATGAGATTGACATCAATCACGTGTCCACCTCACTCCATCCTTGGTGTCAAGGAGCTTAATCCCTTGAGCAGCCAATTGGTCACGGATCTGGTCCGCTGTCGCAAAGTCACGATTGGCACGCGCCTCTTGGCGTTTTTGAATCAAGTCTTCAATCTCTGCATCCAAAACTTCCTCAATAAAGACAATTCCAAAGACTTCTAACATAGCCGCAAGAGCTTCCTTAACACATGCATCATAGTTGCCAGAATTGATCCATTTAGCCATTTCAAAAACAACTGTGATACCGTTGGCAGCGTTAAAATCTTCATCCATAGCTGCTACAAACTTATCTTTAAAGGTTTGTAACTCTTTAACATCCACTTTTCCTGTAAATGGTTGCTCATAAGTGTTCTTCAAATACTTGAGATTGGTCTCAGCGTCTCGCACTGCCTTTTCCGTAAAGTTGATAGGCTTACGGTAATGTTGTGTCGCAAAGAAGAAACGAAGCACTTGTCCATCAAGAGTTTTAAGGGCATCGTGTACGGTTATAAAGTTGCCCAAGGACTTAGACATCTTGACATTGTCGATATTGACAAAGCCATTGTGCATCCAGTAGTTGGCAAAGGTCTTACCTGTCTTGGCTTCCGACTGGGCAATTTCATTGGTATGATGAGGAAACTCCAGATCGGCTCCACCACCATGAATATCAATGGTATCACCTAAAATCTCTGTCGACATGACTGAACACTCGATGTGCCATCCCGGACGACCAGGTCCCCAGGGACTATCCCAAGAAATCTCGCCTAGCTTGGCAGCTTTCCAGAGGGCAAAGTCTACAGGATTTTCCTTACGTGCCGTTTCTTCATCGGTACGACCTGAAGCACCTAGCTCCAAATCTTCCAAGGTTTTATTGGCTAATTTAGCATAGTTGTGGGATTTTTCCACACGGAAGTAAACATCCCCTTGGCTCTCATAGGCAAAGCCTTTTTCAATCAAATCTTCCACAAAACGAATGATGTCCGCCATAAACTCCACCACACGCGGATGGCGAGTCGCAGGCTTGACACCTAAGGCCGTCACATCCTCACGAAAGGCAGCGATATACTTGTCCGCAACCTCCTGAGGTGTGATACCCTCTTCCTTGGCACGGTTGATAATCTTATCATCCACGTCCGTAAAATTGGAAATATAGGCAACCTCGTACCCACGGTACTCAAAATAACGACGAATGGTATCAAAAGCTACCGTCGAACGGGCATTCCCCACGTGGATATAGTTATACACCGTTGGCCCACAAACATACATCTTTACTTTGCCGTCCTCAATCGGGACAAATTCTCGCAAATCACGAGACATGGTGTCGTAGATTTTAATCATAAATTATAATCAGGAAAGCTAAAATCCAAGAACAGTTAGTCTCATCACTGAGAGTTCAATTGAATTTCAGTCCGAATCTCTCTACACTTCGGAATCCCTTGCTCCTTTCTCATTCAGATAAACCACCTGAGTCTGTTTGACAAAGCCAATTTTTTCATACAAATGTTTGGCACCTACATTGCTATCCTCTACTGCAATTTGGAACTCCTTATCATTTTGCTCAATCAGTTGGTTGACAAGGAATTTTGCTAAGTAGCTTCCATAGCCTTTCCCACGTTCAGGTTCAGATATTGCTAAACCGTAGAAGTAATTCGTATTAGTCGATAAATCTACCGTGCACGTTCCAATAACCTGACCGTCTTTTAATAAAATATATAAGCGACTTTCTGGATCCTTCAGAGCTTCAGCGACATATCTATCCACAATCTCTCTAGACTCATGTTCCTCTGAGAATGCCTGAAATTTTAACTGACTAATTTGATCCTGATACGAACTATCTGCTAACAAAACTTCAAGATTGGAAATATTTGCTAACGGATAAGGTTTTCTATCCTTACCTAACCAAGTTTCTGTCTCTTCATCCTCGACCAATCCCCAGTTGCTAACAAAATCAGGATGGCGGTCTAGAAAAACACGCTCTGTCTGAAAAGTGACTGAACGAATAGAGAAATAAGCTGTTTCTCTCTCAAAACTAGTAAACAATGCACGCGCAATCCCCTGACGTCGATGACCTGGATGAACCAGTATCGTCACTTCTACATCTTGGTCATCTGCAGAGACGGTTAATAAACCAACAAGTTCGCCTTTTTCATAATAAAGGAAAAAAGCGGGCATGTTTGGGTCAAAATTAAGCATGTTAGAGAGATAGGGATCACGATAGGTACCGTCATAGTTTTGGCAATAGTTAATTAGTTTTTTCGCCTCAGATAGCTCCTCTTGGCTTAACTTGTTTCTTGCTTGAATCATATAGGTATCCTCTATAACCCAGACGATCTGTGACTGGCTTCTTTAGCCTGCTCGAGTTTATTAACGTAGTACTCTCGTTTTTCTTCGACTTCGTGAATGACCGGCTCATCCTTCTTACCATGAAGGCGGACAATCTTGGCAGGAATACCGACAACCGTCACATCACTAGGGACGTCTGCCACGACAACTGCTGCAGCACCGACCTTAGCATTTTCACCGATTTCCACTGGTCCGATAACTTGGGCATGGGCTGATATGAGAGCTCCCTTACGTACAGTAGGATGGCGTTTACCACAGTCTTTCCCTGTTCCCCCAAGAGTCACCCCATGATAGAGGAGAACTCCCGTCTCAACGATCGCTGTTTCCCCAATCACCAGACCAGAACCGTGGTCGATAAAGACACCTGAATCAATCTGGGCACCTGGATGAATCTCAATCTGAGTCCAAAAGCGCCAAAACTGACTGTGCATACGAGCCAGAAGTTTGAAGCCATGCTTCCAGAGAAAATGCGAAAGACGGTGGGCCGCCAAGGCCTTGACACCTGGATAAGTCAGCAAAACCTCCAAAGTGGTGCGGGCCGCTGGATCATTTTCTTTTACGATATCAATGGTTTCGCGCCACCATCCCATACATTTCTCCTTTTCTTATTCTGAATCTTTTGGTGTTTCTGTAATTTCTTTCTTAGGTTTGTGATCCTTGTGATGACGTGGGCGGTGAGGACGCTCTGATTTTTCACCTTTTTCATCACGTTCAGGTTTTGGAGGACGAGGAAGAAGGGCTTTCATAGAAGCATCCACACGTCCTTTTTCATCAATCTTGATAACCTTAACATCAACTTCATCCCCGATTGCTACCAAGTCTTCGACATTATTGGTACGTGTCCAAGCCATCTCAGAGATATGAACGAGGGCATCCGTCTTGTCAAAGAGGTTGACAAAGGCACCAAATTTCTCGATACGAACGACTTTAGCACGGTAAACTTCATCCACTTTGGCTTCACGGACCAAACCAGCAATAATTTCTTTAGCACGGTTAATAGCATCTTGGTCGCTAGAGTAGATAGACACATTTCCTTCTTCGTCGATATCAATCTTAACGCCTGTTTCAGCGATAATCTTGTCGATGGTTTCTCCACCCTTACCGATGACAATCTTAATCTTGTCCACATCAATCTTGATGGTATCAATTTTCGGAGCAGTTGGAGCCAATTCTGGACGAACTTCTGGAATCGTTGCTTCAATCACATCAAGGATTTCAAAACGCGCTTTCTTGGCTTGAGCAAGGGCCTCAGTCAAGATTTCTACAGTAATCCCTTGAATCTTGATATCCATTTGAAGGGCTGTAATCCCATCACGAGTACCTGCAACCTTAAAGTCCATGTCTCCAAAGTGATCTTCCAAACCTTGGATATCTGTCAAGACTGTGTAGTTATTTCCATCTGAGATGAGACCCATAGCAATCCCTGCTACTGGCGCCTTGATTGGCACACCACCAGCCATAAGGGCAAGCGTTCCCGCACAGATAGAAGCTTGAGAAGAAGAACCATTTGATTCCAAGACTTCTGCTACTAGACGGATAGCGTATGGGAATTCTTCCAAGCTTGGCAAAACTTGAGCAAGAGCACGCTCACCGAGAGCCCCGTGACCGATTTCACGACGACCTGGCGCACCGTAGCGGCCAGTTTCCCCTACAGAATATTGAGGGAAGTTATAGTGGTGCATAAAGCGTTTCTTGTACTCTGGATCCAAACCATCAATGATTTGAGTTTCACCCATCGGAGCCAAGGTCAAGACTGAAAGGGCCTGAGTTTGTCCACGAGTAAAGAGACCTGAACCGTGCACACGAGGAAGGAAGTCAACAACCGCATCCAAAGGACGGATTTCATCAACCTTACGACCATCAGGACGTACCTTGTCTTCTGTGATCAAACGGCGCACTTCAGCGTGTTCCATCTGTTCCAAGATTTCAGCCACATCACGCATGATACGGTCAAATTCTTCGTGGTCTGCATACTTTTCTTCGTAAACAGCAGTTACTTGGTCTTTGACTGCTTGAGTTGCAGCTTCACGTGCCAATTTTTCTTCTACTTGAACTGCCTTTTGAAGGTCACTGTTGTAGGCTGCGATAATTTCAGCTTGCAAGTCAGCATCAACATGAAGCAATTCCACTTCTGCTTTTTCCTTACCAACTGCTGCAACGATTTCTTCTTGGAAGGCAATCAATTCTTTGACTGCTTCGTGCCCTTTAAGGAGAGCTTCCAGCATGATTTCTTCTGACAATTCCTTGGCGCCTGACTCGACCATGTTGATGGCGTGTTTGGTACCAGCTACTGTCAATTCAAGGAGAGATTGCTCTGCTTGTTCTTGGCTAGGGTTGATGATGATTTGACCATCCACATAGCCCACTTGCACCCCAGCGATTGGTCCATCAAATGGAATATCTGAAATGGAAAGTGACAAGGATGAACCAAACATAGCTGCCATTGGTGCAGAGGCATTCTCATCATAAGAAAGCACGGTGTTGATAACTTGCACTTCATTACGGAAACCTTCCGCAAACATAGGACGGATTGGACGGTCAATCAAACGCGCTGTCAAAGTCGCATCCGTTGAAGGACGTCCTTCACGTTTCATAAAGCCACCAGGAAACTTCCCAGCTGCATACATTTTTTCTTCATAGTTGACTTGGAGAGGGAAGAAATCCCCAGTTGCCATTTTCTTAGACATAACGGCTGCAGTCAAGACAGTTGACTCACCGTAACGCACGACAACAGAGCCATTTGCCTGCTTAGCAACCTGACCAGTCTCTACAATTAACTCACGACCTGCAAAAGTCGTTTGAAACACTTGTTTTGTCATTTTAATCCCCTTTGGATTGATGAAATTATACGCCTTGCCTACAAAGATCAAGATACTAAGCCGTCAAGCAACCCAAAGGAAAATAGGAAATCGAACGACGGAGCGACTGCTCCTAGGCAGATTTATCTTTTTCCACAGAGTTGTAGGCGAGTTCAATTACACAAGATACTAAGGGCGTGAAGAATCCCGTGTGAAAATAGGGATTTAGCCCGTGTTCAACTATTAGATACTTTGAAAAGTTTAAAAATATTATTCTTTAGTATTTTGCCTTTTTATAGCAGATTTGAATAGTTAAAAATCTGTTTATACCCTCATCTTTGTATCAAGTACGTACAGAGTCTATTTTATCATATTTTTCTTAAAAAGTGCGGTCTTTACCATTAAAAAGGAACCATTCCCCTCACTTGAGAAGAATGGTTTGCTTTTTATTATCCTAGAGACTGGTGATTAAACAAGGCATGGGTTGCTTGGTGGATGTATTTTGCTGTATCCGCATTGTTCATAGTGTAGAGATGCACACCGGCAACATCCTGAGTTACCAAGTCCACGATTTGGTCCACTGCATAGGCAAGTCCTGCTGCTCTGAGCGACTCAGGGTCATGCTCATACTTGTCTAAAATGGCTTTAAATTTGCGTGGAAGATGGATATTCTCACAAGTCTTCAAGAGACGGAGAGCCTGATTTCGGTTCAGAATTGGCATAATTCCTGCATGAATAGGAACATCAATCCCAGCCAAGATACACTTGTCTTGGAAATCATAGAAGCGCTCATTGTCAAAGAAAAGCTGAGTCACGAGGCTCGAACAGCCTGCATCCACTTTCTTCTTAAGATTTTGAATATCTGAAATCTGATTTGGTGAATCTGGATGTCCTTCCGGATAACAAGCGCCAACAATATCAAAGTGAGGGGCTTGTTCCTTGATGAACTCAATCAAGTCGGTTGCGTAGCGAAAATCCTTTTGCGGCTCCACATCTGGAATAATATCCCCACGAAGAGCCAAGATTTTCTGCACTCCAACCTTGTCCAAGTCAGCAATCGTTTCAGCCACCTTGTCCTTAGTCAAATAGATAGCTGGCAAGTGAGCAATAGTCGGAATCGCCAAGTCATTTTGGATAAAGTCGGCCAAACGGACCGTCGTTTCCTTGATATTAAATTTATTATTGCTGGCAGTCACACTGATAAAGTGAGGAGCCAACTCCTGCATGTCCTGCAAGGATGAAATAATTTTATCATTACCCACTGCTGGGTTTGGAGGGAACACTTCAAATGAGAGTGACGGTGTTTGGCGTGACATAGTCCTTATCCTTTTCTTTTTGATTTCATTTTGAACAACCGTTGTAGGGAGAAATCTAATCTTACAATTTCTCACGCGCAGCTTTAGCTGCTTCAACTAGGCGGATCAAGCTTTCTTTTGTTTCTGGAATACCACGTGTTTTCAAACCACAGTCAGGGTTGATCCAAACTTTCTTGCTTGGCACTTTAGCAAGGATAGCTTCGATTGTATGGTCGATTTCGCCTTCATTTGGCACACGAGGTGAGTGGATATCGTAAACCCCAGGTCCCACTTCAGTTTGGAAGTTTTTCGCTTTAAGTTCGTCCAAGATTTCGAGGTTTGAACGGCTAGCTTCAAAGGAAATAACGTCCGCATCCATGTTATCGATAGCTGGGATGATATCTGTAAATTCTGAGTAACACATGTGAGTGTGGATTTGTGTATCTGGCGCTACTGTTGAGTGTACCAAACGGAAGGCAGGAATAGCCCAGTCAAGGTAGTCTTCGTACCAGTCGCTACGACGGAGTGGCAATTTCTCACGAAGAGCAGCCTCGTCGATTTGGATGATTTTCACACCAGCAGCTTCAAGGTCAAGCACTTCATCCTTGATAGCAAGGGCGATTTGAAGAGTAGAATCCTTGATAGAGATGTCTTCACGTGGGAATGACCAGTTGAGGATGGTAACAGGTCCAGTCAACATACCTTTAACAGGTTTGTTTGTACGGCTTTGTGCATAGCTAGACCATTTAACAGTGATAGGGTTAAGACGAGTTACATCACCCCAGATGATTGGTGGTTTCACCCCACGCATACCGTATGATTGTACCCAACCATTTTTAGAGAAGAGGTAACCTGACAAGTTTTGACCAAAGTACTCAACCATGTCATTACGCTCAAATTCACCGTGAACAAGGACATCAAAGTCGATATCTTCTTGCCATTTGATCCATTCGTCAATTGTTTCAGCAAGGAAAGCGTCGTACTCTTCTTGAGACAATTCACCTTTACGGTAAGCCAAACGTTTAGCACGAACTTCTTTTGTTTGAGGGAATGAACCGATAGTTGTTATTGGAAGAGCTGGAAGTTTGAAAGCTTCTTCTTGGATAGCTTCACGTTCTGCAAAGGCTGGCAAACGAGTGTAGTCTGCGTCTGTCAAGCCAGCGATACGCGCACGAAGTTCAGCATTTTCACCAACACGTTCAGTCGCAAAGAGTTCTTTGTTAGCAGCAAGTGCTTCTGCACCTTGACCATTGCGGATAGCATCCAAATCACGGATCTCATCTAATTTTTCAACTGCAAAGGCAAAGTGGTTCAAGATAGCTGGTTCAAATTCTTCATTAGCAGTTGTAAATGGCACATGAAGAAGTGAGCATGAGCTTGTCAAGACAATGTTTTCAGCTGTAATTTGATCAAGAACAGCCAAGCTCTTTTCGTAGTTGTTACGCCAGATGTTTTTACCATTGACAATACCTGCGTAGAGAGTCTTGTCAGCTGGGAAACCACCTTTAACCAATTCAAGAGTTTTCTTACCTTCAACGAAGTCAAGACCGATAGCATCTACTGGCAAGTTTACAAGGTCAGCGTAAACGTCACGAACGTCTCCGAAGTAAGTTTGAAGCAAGACTTCAAGACCTTTTTTGTCAGCCAAAAGTTTATTGTAGAGGTTCAAGAAGAGAGCTTTTTCTTCAGATGTCAAATCTTTTACAAGAGCAGCTTCGTCGAGTTGGATACGAGTCGCACCAAGTTCTGCCAATTTAGCAAAAACTTCTTGGTAAGCAGCCACTAAGCTGTCTACGAAGTCTTCTGCTTTCACACCTTCTTCAAAGTCTGACAATTGAAGGAAAGTGAATGGACCTACAAGGACAGGACGAGTGTTCAATCCAAGTTCTTTGGCTTCTTGGAACTCATCAAAGATCTTGTGACCTGCAAGTTTAACTTGAGTATCTTTTTCAAATTTAGGAACGATGTAGTGGTAGTTAGTGTTGAACCATTTCTTCATTGGAAGGGCGCGAACGTCCCCTTTTTCTCCTTGGTAACCACGACCCAAAGCGAAGTAGCGCTCAAGGTCAGACAAGTCCAAGTTTTGAACTGAAGCAGGTACCACGTTGAAAAGGAAAGCTGCATCTAGGAAGTTGTCATAGTGAGAAAAGTCATTTGATGGAATTTCAGTGATGCCTTTTTCTTTGACGATGTTCCAGTGTTTAGCACGCAATTCTTTTGCGGCTGCCAAGAGTTCTTCTTCTGAGATTTCTTTTCTAAAGTATTTTTCAGTTGTAAATTTTAATTCGCGGAATTCGCCCAAACGAGGGAAACCGATGATTGTAGTTGACATGATGTGTCCTCCAAAATTTGTTGTTGAAACTATCTTAACAGAAAAGAAATCATCTGTATAATTGTAAAAAATTAGGCTTTGATATAGTTTGAAACTATATCTCTATTTTAGACAACAGAAAAAGACCTGAGACAAATGCCTCAAATCCTTTGTATATCTTGTTTTATAGCTCTATTGCAGTTAGGCTCTTCAAACGTGTTATTAGTAATTCTTATAAGTGACTATGGCTTGTTATTAGAAAAGACTATAGGTTGATCCCCTTCTCTCGGAGATTGTCCAGACACTCCTCATAGTAGGCATCGTCATGTTCGCTGTAGATTGGACTGGTCAGCTTCTCCTCAGCTAAATCTTGATAAGGAGGGCAGGTCTTGCCACGATAGTTTTTATCCAACCACTCTGGACTGACCTTAAAGCCTCGTTTAACCATCTCTTCCATAATCAAGTCATGATAGGCATAGAGACGATAGGGCGAGTGGGTAAAGACATAGTCCACCGTCGCATGCTTTCTGCCCCAGCCATTGCCACGGAGGGCGCAGCACTCTCGATGTTGCCCCAAGAGCTGAGGACGGGGAAGTTGTGAAATCAAAGCCTCATACCAAAGTCTCATGGGAGTCTCCTTTCAGTAATGTCGAATGTTGCAAATAGGTATTGGGATAGCGATCAAGCAAGTCTCGAGTCTTAGCAATCAAGTCTTCCTGAGAAGCCTGACCAAAGCGGTAGCGATCCAGCAAGAGCATATAGTCCTTGCGATCGGCATCTGTCGCTTTCTTTTTAAAATAGCCCCAAATATGATGAAAGGCATTGCAAACCTGACCCCTGTGTTCTGGGATTTGACAGGCACGGTCAATCATCTCCTGAACTAGACTCGCCTCCACCTCTTTATTCTTGAGATACTGACGAATCTCATTGTAAATATTGCTAGAATGACTCAAAACGAGGTATTTGTTTCTCGCCCAGAGTTGCTGGCAAAGGGCACGTTTGTTGTTATTTTCCATATTTCTCCTTACTTTCTACTAGTTCCCCGGAAATATAGAAACAAAGTTGTATCTTAAAAATGAGTGGAATATGAGCGAATAAATCAACTACATCTTACCCTTGAAACTCTTTCAAAAACTCTTCGAGTTCAGCATCGGCTTCTGGTGTGGTTCCGTGGAGTTGACCGAGCATTTCAAGCAATGAAGCTGTTTGACTTTCGATAGCTTTATTTGTGTCGTTAATTTTGCTGACGATATCTGTTAGTTGTTCGACTTCTTCTTCCTCAAAGGTATCTACATAGCGAGGGATATTGAGGTTATAGTCATTTTCGACAATTTCTTCATAACTTGCCAGATGGGCAAACTTGTCAATCTCCTCACGTGACTTGTAGGCTTCCAGAATCTTCTCGATATGAGTATCTGTTATGATATTCTGATTTTTGCCCTTATCAAACTCCTTAGAAGCATCGATAAAGTAGACATCACGATTGGTACAGTTCTTTTTGAGAATGATAACCGTGGTCGGAATGCTGGTATTAAAGAAAATGTTAGCAGGTAGACCGATAACCGTGTCAATGGCCCCTTCTTCTAACAAGGCCTTACGAATAGTTCCCTCTGCATTTCCACGGAAAAGAACACCGTGGGGAAGGACGATAGCCATAACCCCATTATCCTGCTTAAGATGGTAATAACCATGTAAGAGAAAGGCAAAATCAGCCTTGGATTGGGGCGCCAGTTTCCCAAATGGAGAGAAACGAGGATCCGCCATAAAGCCAGAATTTGCTGACCACTTGGCAGAGTAGGGAGGGTTCATCAGAACACCATCAAAGTTAGTCGGTTCTTGAGTCGGCCAGTCTTCGTCTAGTGTATCAGCATTGTGGAGAAATTGATTTTCAACAGGAACACCGTGTAGAATCATGTTCATCCGGGCCAAGTTATAGGTTGAGGTATTGAGCTCCTGCCCAAAATAGACAACGGTTTGCGGTTTATGAGAATATTTCTTGGCGTTAAGCAAGAGAGAGCCAGAGCCCATAGTCGCATCATAGATGGTAAAGCCTAGCTGGTCCTCACGACCCAAAAAGGCAATCTGAGTCATGAGTTTGGCAACTGGTTGAGGGGTATAGAACTCACCAGCCTTCTTACCCGAGTCAGTCGCAAACTGACCGATCAGATACTCATAAGCATCCCCCTGCATATCACCAGCATGACCAGCCACGTCTAGCACAGCCAATTCTTTCATGACTGCCGCCACCGTTTGGTTTTGCTTTTGCGGAGTCGCCCCTAGCTTTTTGGAATAGAGGTCAATATCTTCAAAGAGGTTTTCATAGAGTTCATCACTCTGCTCAATATCACGAAAACCCTGAGCCAAATCTTCCAACTGGAAAGTCCCCTCATTGACACGTGCTACTAGAGCCGTAAAGGTCAACTCAGGCTTGATACTATAGTTGAGTTCGTCCTTCATCACTGCAAGAAGATCCTCGTGGGTGTCCGCATCCTCATAGTAGTTACGATAGACCTCAAGGGCAGCCTCTAGACTCTCACTCCCCTCCTCCATAGTCTCCGCCACGAAAAAGAGCATCTTGTCTGACAGATACTTATAAAAGACCATGCCCAAAAGATAGGACTTGTAGTCATTAGCATCCATCTTAGAGCGGAGAACATCCGCTGAGTTCCACAGAGCTTGGTAGAGCGACTGGGACGTTTGTGTTGTTTCCATAATGTTTCTTTCTAAGTTTTTTCCAAGGAGATTGATATTAGTTTATAGCTCTCCAATCATCATCGGTCTTGTTCTTGGATATAATCCATGGTTCACTAATCTCAAAAATTTTAAACTCATGGTATTTATCTTTAGAATCAAAATATGATATTCTAACCTCATCAAAATCACTATTAAATTCTTTTTGAGAAATAGCAAAATATAGATCAAATCTTTTTATTTCATAAGCATCAATTAGAAATGAATACGCTCCATTCTCACCATAAAAGAATTTCTCATTTGCTTTTTCAGAAAAAGTAACTTGTCTCATCTTTCTAACCTGTTCGCCTCTATCGTACAGAACAAGATTCATATTTCTAATAATTTGCTTTCTAGACTTTGTATTATGAAGCTCAATTGACAAAGGAACTCCAAAGACCATTCCATTTACTGAATTATCAAATCCCCAAACTCTGCTTATTAGTTTATGGGAAGTCGACTTAATATAAATCTTAACTTTTCCTCTATTGGATAAACTAGTTGAAACGATTACTTGCAATAGAAATCCTATAAAAGAACCTATGAGCGAAAATAAAGCAGAATAAACTAACAAAGTAAACTCAAAGTGCTGAAATAAATCATTCAAATTCATTTCCTCCTTAAATAAACATATCTTGCAAGAGCTTCTTTTTGAGTGTTTCCAATTGAGAAATTTTTTCTTGGTGAGAGTTGATGAGGTTATCGAGGTTTGAGAAGTAGGCACCGATGGCTTGTTGTTCAGGGAGAGATGGGATAAATACTTTTTTCGATAGTAATTCCCCTTTAGTAATACCCTTTATTGATGTTCCTTGAAGTTGGGTAACCTCCTTTTGAAGTAATCTATAAAGCAAATATGCTGTGAACTCTATATTTGATTTAAGATTTGAGAGTGATAAAAAATCCTGACTTGTTGCGTATTCATGACGCAAAACCGCTAACTTCCCAACTCCAACTCTCGTAACAACCGCAATTGAATCCTTTGGTATTATTTTGGCTGATGAATTTTCCAAACCTTTCTCAGAAATACTTTTTTGAACTTTAATCTCAAATAGACAATTTATCCCTAAGTCAGATGACTGAATCCAAGGAATATCCCCATCCCAATATTCCTGAACATTTGTTTTTGGAGTGCCACCACTTTGAAAGTCATCAGCTAAATCATTAATTTCACAAAGCTCCCACTCACCTTCAAATCCATCCAAACGAATCTCAGGGACTGTCTGTCCAATCTTGGGAAACATCTTGGAGAGCATGGTCGCCTTGAGAGATTGGTAGTTGGTCAGATTATCCTTGTAGCTTGCAAGAAGGTCGTCGAGGGTGCGGAAAAGAGAGCCGATAGCAGTTTGTTCTTGAATATTAGGCACATTAACCTTTATCGTCGCTATATCACTAGCATTGTATGAAGGAAGGGCACCGATTTGTGCATACTTGGGCAAATATATCGTTTGAAATAATGTCAAACCAAAATCTTTATCCCATGATTTATTAAGAGAATAACTCATAGTATTATTGTCAATCAGAAAAGTTTTAGTAACTAACCGTTTTCTATTTAACATCAATGCAGCACCGACTTTGGCAAAGATGATAGCTGGGGTGTCTTTAACAACATTCCAGCTATTTTTCGCAATTTGCTCCTGTGTAACATAATTGTTTGCATTTCTCATCTCAGTTTCATTTCCAATATTATTCATATCAGAAACCTTAAAAAATGGAATTCCTTCTGTACCACCTTGTTGACTATCTGGAAAGCCTATACCTGATTTAAAACTTCCCAGCTGACCTAATTTGTAATTATCCTACTTGTTACTAAACTTTTCAAATCTTATTCTGGGATTACTCTGTTTCATCATTTAAATCTCCACTAAAATATATCTAACAATACCATGGCATACAATGAGGGATTCCCCCATTCTTATAGGGGATAACATTCTCTTTACAATAATGGTAAAGTTTTGGAATTCTATTATCATTTAAGTAGGATAATAATGTTTCTAAATCATCAAAATTTTTACCATTAAAATAAAATATAGGTGGTAATAAAGCATCTTCATTTTTTCCACGAGCAAACAATTCTAAGGCCAAAAAACCATCAGAATAGCCTATGTCATAGTAGGCTCGTAAATATTCATCTTCACTCATCCTTAGGTTAGATAAATATAAATAACTATGAATAACCTCATGAGTATAATTTGGAATTAATATTTTCCCTGATTTTTTATCTGCTATGCATCTTTGAAAAGCATGTATTAAACCATCTTGGTAGGCAATTGTCAATAATAGTTCAGGATACTCTTGCAAAATTTCATGAAACTTTTCATCATTCATCCAACTTAAATGTGCATTTATCAAAATTTCATTTGTATCTTCTGCAAAACGATATACCATACTGTCAATCAGAGTTCCTTGCTGAATAAGTTCATTTTTCAAAGACTTAACAAAAAATGTTCCATCAGTAATAATCGGGATTATATTTTTAGGGTGCTTCTCCAACCACTTTTCATCAATTGTCACTAAATAAAATTGATTTGCAAACTGTCCCAAATCATCTGAAAGAATTTCAATAATTTTATTCAAATCTTCGTCACCGAAAGAAAAACCTACAAATACTACTGTTTTTGTTGATAAGATAGTTTTTAACCTATCCCCAATAGGTTTTGTTGACAATTTTTTATAGCAATTTTCATAGTCATTCTCAGTTGCAATAATTGAACCTATATTTTTAATAGAACCATGAATTTTAAAAACCCTTTTATCAAATGTATCCCACAAAGCAACATCTTCATTATAAATAATTGGAAACATATCACAATTGTCTTCAAACAAAGTATCCCAATTAGTTGTTATCACAGTGCCAACCTGTGGAATTTTAGCAACTTCTTTGTGAAATTCTGAAGCAATACCATATAGTTCCGGAAAATTATCGATCATTTGAAATCTTCTATTTATCCTTTTAAATAGTTCTTTTCTACCATTTACGACATTTTCACAAAACAAACTCATCAACTTAGAAAAGGATAGATTATCATCTACTTCAATATGATTTTTATATTCCAACTCATCTTTTATATCCGTATAAAATGAAGTAGGCATAACTTTTTTTGACTCTGTACTTACACCTGCACCACAGAACAATACTAAATCTCCGTTAATTGTTGCTTGAATGACATCTTCAGGCAATGTAAAACCATTCTCATTGTCAGATTCTCTGCCCCCTTCAATAAGTTTTCCTTTAACTTTTACCATCATTTCTACTCCATAATTCTGTTAAAATAACATCATCACTATTCGGTCTAATTATTTCTTCTTTATCTACTTTCACAAATACTGGAACTTGAATAGCATTACCAGTAATTATAGCCTCTCCTTTACCTAAACTAGGAATTTTATTAAAGGAAGTTTTATCCAGCGTAGGCATAGTATTCACCAACATTCGTAAATCATTATCATTAACCAATCTATGGATGAAATAATTATGAACTTGTGAAAGAATAGTCGGTGAAATATCTGCCGGTCGTTGACTAGATAACGTTAAGTAGAAACCAAATTTTCGCCCTTCCTTAATGATTTCCTCAAAAATACTCAATCTGTAGTCCTGCCAAGTATCTCCTACAGAATGATTTTGAGCATTTAAAATATTATGTGCTTCATCAATAATTAAATGACTAGTACATGTAACATCTTCTCGATTTATATTCTCTTTCTGTTTATCATAAACCATTTTTGAAATAAGCATTGGAATTAGTCTGGTAATCTCCTGATTAGCATGTACGAGATTAATAATATTTAGACTGGAAAAATCTCCATCAATACTCTCTTTAACTTCAACAACTTTTTTCAAACTATTTAGAGCTGTATCAATTCTATGAAATAAAGGATTAATATGCTCAATGTTTGTTGATTTCCAAGCTGATTGATGTACTTTTTGAAAATCAAGATGAAACTTCAATTTGTCAATTTCTGGGAGTGCGTCAAATTTATTACATAAAGCTTCTTCAATTTCATTAATTCGTAGATAATGTATTTCGGAGTTTTCTATTGGAGTATTCGCATTAATTATATAGCAAGTATCACCGTTCCTCTTTGTAAAATAGGATTCACGTGCAGAATTGTAATACAAATTATTTTTTAAGACAGTAAATAAATCACTGTTAATGTATTTCTCTGCAATCGATGTCCAATTATCTTTAGAATCCAAACTCGCAGAATTCCCAGTAGTTAAAATCTTTTTCAATGTTCCCACAACAAATCTTGCAATACTAGTACCATCAAATTTATTCTCCTCCCATATTTTAAGCGCTTTTCTCAAAAATGGCACTTGTGTAGCTATTGTTGCTCCAAATAGGATTGACAAAATATCAGGATCAAATAAATAATCTGAAGTGATTGGAATTTTATTATTGGTTTGATTTCTAGTATCTATATCAAACACCTTCTTATTTTCTATGACATCAAAACTATCATCTTTTGTATATTCACCATTAAAATCAATAACATAGAATTTTGAAAGCTCTAAAATTTTTTCTCTATAGTCAGACCGAAATAATTCTAAAAATAACTTATGCAATGTATTTGATTTACCGCTACCAGTATTCCCAAAAACACCAATATGGGAGGCAAAAATCTTATTAATTGATAAAGGGATAACTTGACCTTCTAAGATTGATTTTCCAATAGAAATTGTCGGCTCAGACGTATTAATCCCATATATTAATTCTAAGTCTTTTTTTGAAGTAATACATACTTCATTACCAATCATAGGTACATATTGACTTGTTACTTGAAATTCACCTTTTTCAATAACACCTTTAGTTTTCAAATGAACAATTCGATTTATAGAATTCTTTGAAAATCGATTGTCAAATTCTGTACTTCGAATTGTATTTTGTTGATCAGCAACTTTTTCAGTAACAACAGAAGCGATAATTTTTACATTATTCTGCAAAATTGTCAGATATGCTCCGATTTTTGCACCTTGTAACACATCACCATACCATAGATATTCAGCATCATTAGATAAATGATACATTCCAACTTGAGAAATATCGCCATCAACACCTACGATTACACCTAATTTTTTCACAACTCGATTCATTATACTTCATCATCCTCAATGATAAATAACTTTGTCAGACTACTTATATCAAAATTCCCACTTGTACTCAAAATGTTCTTATTTTCGACTTCCAAATCACATGGTAACACTATCTGAAGATTCCTAGGAATATTATCAAGAGATAAGTTCTTCTTAATAACATCAAAATCGCTATCAGCATAGCAAAATATATAAATCATTAACTCTGGATTCTTTAAGGATCTCCTTATCATCTTGGCAATATGATCATCTTGAAAAGAAAATCCTATAACAATTAACACTGATTGAGGTTTATCTAACTCGAGTTGGAATATTCTTAACATATCATGAAAATGATTGTTAAGATATGTTTCTTGTCCTTCAAGTCCAGTAGGTCTAACAACAACTGGGTGATTAACAGTACACGTTCTTATTAGAATCTGATTATTTTCGCCTCTTTCCCAATTCATAGATCCGTGAGGTTTAATTAAGGAAACTGAAGGAAGCTCATTTAAATAATTTTCATTTAATCCTCTATACGCCACACTTTTATTATAATTAGAACTATCTAACACTTTATAGAAATAACCATTGGAACCATCATTAAATATGAAGTTATCGTTTTTCATTAATAAATCCAAGGCTCTTTCAATAAACAAATCATAATTTGTTGTAAAAACATTAACACTCTTTGAAACCGTTCTGGAATTTGAAATGTAAAGCAATGTAATTACTTTTTCTAAGAACCTTACATATCGTTCTAATACAAAATCAATACTAATCTCAAAAGTGGTAAAATTCTTTAGTTTAGTAAAATATTTCGCAGAATACAAAATCTGTTTATCCATTTTTTCAACAAAATACTTAATTCTATCATTATGATTAAAAGGTAAAAAAGAACTAACTTTCAATATATGTTTTTCTAAATTTTTATTCGCTATATCTTTAGAGACAATTATACCATTTTCATCCTTAGCAAAGTGACTCATTAAAGGTATTGATGGATAAGATACACCCGAGCCAATTAAAATATTCAGTTTCTTAGTAAGTATATTCTTTTTGAATTGTTCCACTTTAAAATTTAAATTCTCCATAATAATTTTTCCTTTTATTAGCTGATGATAAAATATAAATATCCATTTTCAATGCAAAATGTAGTCTAATATTACTTTCTATTAAAATTATACCACGAAACTACAAAAATCCCCTTAGAAATCCGCTTCTAAGGGGTTGTCTTTATCCTGCTGCTTGGGCTGGTTCTGCTGGTTTGGTCTTTTTATCTTTCTTGCTACTAGTGATAAGACGGCGTTTGCTATCTCGGATGCTATTGAGTTCCTTGAGGAGTTGAGTCAGGTGTTCCTTTTCAGGATAGGCTTCTGCACTGGCTGCGGTATAGCGCATAAAGAGGTCGTAGCTGGTTGAAAGTTCAGTACGGAGTTGTCTGGTCTTGCCAACTTCCTTGGCAGACTTAGAAGCACGCGCCTTACTTTCCACTTGGTCATATTCCTCTTGAGCATTGACCACAGCCGTCAGCATAGGTGTCAGTCCTAGACTGGTCACTGCCTCATGATAGGGTGTTTCACTAAGCGTTTTGAGAAGACTCTTGATTTCTGCCGTCTCCACATCATTGCTGTGCTTGGTGATGTCCTTATACTTAGCAAAGACTGGTTTCAGAGTTTCATGAGCTTCTTTGAGCTTGGCGTCCTTAATCTTAGCAAATCCTCTATGAAGGGTAAAGAGACCGACCAAAGCACTATCACGATTGCGATCAACTTCTGTCAGATTACTAGACTCTTTCGTTTCCACCGCCGCAAGTTGAGCTTGAAAATCATCTAGCTTGGTCTTGAAGGGCTCCAAATGCTTGGCATACATGCCCTCGTCCTTGTTTGCCTTAGAAAAAGTGGTCAAACTTTGATGAGTATCCATCATCAGGCTTTCAAACTCACGATTGGTAAAGTTACTATAACTAAGTGGACGAATAGCGTATGTTTTTGTCATGATGATATTCTTTCTATTTTTCATTATGTAAACTTTTAAAATAATTCTAACAGTTACTTTAAAAGATTTATTCCGCTTCCGCTCAACTGTCATTATTTCCATCTAAAACGTACTTTTCAGGACAAATCAGACATTTTCAAATTAAAAAACCCCTATCTGATGGACATACACTCCGTCCATCAGATAGAGACTCTTACTATTTTTAGATTTTACCTTTTCGAGTTTTAGAATACATATAAAATTTAGTAAATATGACTATTCGAAAGCTCGAAGACCTCAAAACTTTTGTAGATAAGTAATTCGAAACGTAGAATACTTGTAAATTTATGTAATTGCAATCATTCGAGGCTTAGAATACATGTAAACTTTAGGAAGTAGGCCTATTCTAAGTCTCGAAGAGCTATCTTCCAACCCTCAATGGCTCAATGACTTCCTCCACTAGTTGGGTATAGGCTTCCTTGATTTGTTTTTTATAGAGGAGAGGATTGAGGGCATCCGCCACCTCTAGCTTATAGTCCTGATAGCGCTGGCTCTTGGTCAGCTGACTTTCTCCTAGTTGTTTTTTCGCTCCCTTACGGTAGTGTTCGACATAGTAACGGAGTTCATCCTCACCGACATACCAGCGCTTGCTAAAGACTTTGATATGTTGCTGGATGACAGCCTCAATCATCTGATCCAAAATATTTGCGATAGACTGACCACGATAGCTTTTCGGATGTTCTTGTACCTCTCTCCAAAGTTCAGTGATGATCTGAGCAAGATTGGGATTGGTCTTCTCAAGACTCTGAATATAGTTATCCACGGCTTCCCTATCTTGAGCGCTTAGGTTCTTTTCTTGACTCTGACCTTGTTCAATCAGGCTTTGGATTAAGGTCAAGATATAGGCATAGTTAATTTCGTCCACTTGGATAGACTCCAGTTCATAGTGGATATCAAGTGGCTCTCCATCGTCATCATCCTCTACTCGGCTTTTTAATTCTGCAAGGACATTTCGATAAAGTCCCAGATACCTTTCCAACTTCTCTCCATCAAGTCCCGTCTGACTGTAAAGTTCTTCCTCATCATACTCTTTGTACACTCGGATAGAGGCTAAATATTTATCAAAGGCTTGATAGGTTTTAGCTAGTTTCCTCAACTCAGGTGTAGAGATTTGCTCGATTTGGAGTCCTTCCTCAGGATCATCGGTGATGAGATTTTGGAAATCACTGCAACTCCGTAAAAAGTTCCTCTTTTCCTCTTCCCAGCTAGGGGCTAGGACCTCGTTTTCACCACCATTTGAGTAGAGCTTGAGGGCATTATCCACTGCTTCCTTAAAGGCTAGGGGCTTTTGGAAGGTGATGATATGACCGTAGGTCTTACTAGAATCAAAGATACGATTGGTTCGGCTAAAGGCTTGGATCAAGTCCTGCGGTTGCATGGGCTTGCGGTCAATAAAGAGAGTTGATAGACAAGGGGCATCAAATCCCGTTAGGAGACGATTGACTACGATGACTAAGTCCAACTGTTCATTTCGATAGAGGTATTTGTCATGCTTTCGAGCTAGACGGTTATTGACATCCGTATTAAAACCACGCAGATCCGCCATGGTAAAATGGGTATCAAACTCTTGGTTATAGTCCTCTAAGACCTGCTTCATGTGGTCTTGATTGGCTCTTGAGTCTTCTTCATTTTCTGTGACCGAGTAGGTGATGGTCGCCTTTGGAAAGTCAGGAAGGACCTGCTTGACCCTTTCCGATACCTTAACCCTCGTCTCCCCAGCCTTGACTCGTTTGAGGAGGTCATAGTAGGCTTGGGCTTGAGGGATGGATTTAACGGTTAGGATGGCATTGTAGGTCTTACCAACTCCTTTTTGGAATCCTAGCTGTTGACGGGATTTATTGATAATGGCATCCAAGACTTCCAGCATATGCTCTTCATCTTCGTAGACAGTATCTGGTATGTCATTTTCAGATTTATCCGTGATGAGGGTATTGCGATAATCTACCTTAAAACCTAAAACTGCTCCATCATGGATGGCTTCCTTGACTGTATACTCATGGAGACGGTCACCGTACTGTTGCTGGGTGGTTTGAGCTAGGTCACCGACCTGCTGGCGTTTATTTTCCTTAAAGATAGGTGTGCCTGTAAAACCATACCAGAGAGACTGTGGGAAAAAGGCCTTAATGTCTTTTTGTGTTTGAGGTGTTACGGCACGGTGGCATTCATCCACGACAAAGGCCACTCGAAGATCCTTGATTTTGTCCGCATCTCTTTGGTAAAGACCTTGTTCAAACTTGCGCATCATGGTGGTGATTTTCTGGATGGTCGTTACCACCACACGCTTATCATTGCTTCCTAGTCGCTTGACCAAATCATGGGTATTATCCGTCTCATCAATATCAATGACATCATTGGTCGCATAAGAGAGAAAAGATGAAGTGGTCTGTTGGTCCAAGTCCCTGCGGTCAACGACAAAAATCGTCTTTTGGATAGATGGAATCTGGAGGAGATTCCGAGCTACCTTATAGGAGGTCAGGGTCTTCCCTGAACCTGTCGTATGCCAGACATAGCCTGATGCTTGCTGGCGAGAGGCTTCTTGCACTGCTTCGATGGCGTGAATCTGGTAGGGACGCAGGAGGATGAGAGTCTTCTTGCTATCATCAAGGACAGAATACTGCATGACCATCTGATGAGCACGAGGGATGGAAAGGACTTCGTGGGCAAAACTGGTCAAGCTCGTTATAGGTTGGTTGTCCTTATCCACCCACTTGGTTAGAAATTGCTTGTTGAGTTTATTTTCCCTAGCTGCAGCGATATAGCGTGTATCTACCTTATTAGTCACAACAAACATCTGTAAGCTAGAGTAGATGCCACGGAACTTGCCTTCACGGTCATACTTTTTGATTTGATGAAAGGCATCTAGAAAAGCAACTCTGGGACTTTTAAGCTCGATCTGAACCATTGGAAGGCCATTGATCAAGAGGGTCACATCTAGCCTGCGGTCTTGATCCTGAGGATTTATCTTATCTCTCTCGACTTGGTTGACAACCTCATAACTGGACTTACCAGCTGCGATATTGTCTCGCCAAATGACAGATAAACGGATAGTCCCCAAACTAGCATCTTCTCTCTGAACCTCAACCTTGGCAATGCCATTTTCGCCGACCAACCACTTGGCCGCATCATAGTAGCTAACAAAGTTCAGTTGATTCTTTATCTGGCGTTTTTCCTGTTCTGTTAGAGGATAATCTGCCAATAGAGTCACGTTGTTCTGGGCTAGCTTTTCAAAGAAGTTTTCCCATAATTGTTCTTCAGTTTTAAGGTCATCTCTGTAAGTCCATTGACTTTCCCCAGTTACCAGTTGGTTGATCAGTTGTTTTTCTATCTCCAGTTCTGGTTTTACCTGCATCATACTCTCTCCTTTGCTACTTGTCTGCTTCCTTTATTATAGCATGTTTAAGCTCAAATTCCATCACTCTTCCCATATCAAAAAGACTCATTCCCCCTTTCTCCTCCAAAATATGGTATAGTAGAGTTATACTATCTATGAGGAGTTTACATGTCACAGGATAAACAAATGAAAGCTGTTTCTCCCCTTCTGCAGCAAGTTATCAATATCTCATCGATTGTCGGTGGGGTTGGGAGTTTGATTTTCTGTATTTGGGCTTATCAGGCTGGGATTTTACAGTCTAAGGAAACCCTCTCTGCCTTTATCCAGCAGGCAGGTATCTGGGGGCCACCCCTCTTTATCTTTTTACAGATTTTACAAACGGTCGTCCCTATCATTCCAGGAGCCTTGACCTCGGTGGCTGGGGTCTTTATCTACGGCCACATCATCGGGACTATCTACAACTATATCGGGATTGTGATTGGCTGTGCCATTATCTTTTATCTGGTGCGCCTCTATGGAGCTGCCTTTGTCCAGTCCGTCGTCAGCAAGCGCACCTATGACAAGTATATCGGCTGGTTGGATAAGGGCAATCGTTTTGACCGTTTCTTTATTTTTATGATGATTTGGCCCATTAGTCCAGCTGACTTTCTCTGTATGCTGGCTGCCTTAACCAAGATGAGCTTCAAGCGCTATATGACCATCATCATTCTGACCAAACCCTTTACCCTCGTGGTTTATACCTACGGTCTGACCTATATTATCGACTTCTTCTGGCAAATGCTTTGACACATAAAAAATCCGTTTGGTTTCCCAAGCGGATTTTGTGCTTTATTTTGAAACTTCTTTTGCAAGGACAAAGTTTCCAAGAGTAGCAGAACCATTTCCTGCGACTGCTGGAGTGACGATGTAGTCACGCACATCTGGTACTGGTAGGTAGCCATTAAGAAGAGATGTAAATTTCTCACGGACACGGTCCAACATGTGTTGTTGAGCCATGACCCCTCCACCAAAGACAATCACGTCTGGGCGGAAAGTCACTGTTGCATTAACCGCAGCTTGAGCGATATAGTAGGCTTGAACATCCCAAACAGGGTTGTTGAGTTCAATGTTTTCCCCACGTACACCTGTACGAGCTTCCAAACTTGGACCAGCTGCATAGCCTTCCAGACATCCCTTATGGAAAGGACAAACACCGTTGAATTCTTTTTCAATATCCATTGGGTGTCTAGCAACATAATAATGACCCATTTCAGGGTGACCCACACCACCGATAAACTCACCACGTTGGATGACACCTGCACCGATACCTGTACCGATTGTGTAGTAAACCAAGTTTTCGATACGGCCACCAGCATTATTACGGGCAACCACTTCACCATAAGCAGAGCTGTTTACGTCTGTAGTGAAGTACATTGGCACGTTGAGGGCGCGACGAAGGGCACCAAGTAAGTCCACATTTGCCCAGTTTGGTTTTGGAGTCGTTGTGATAAAGCCATAAGTTTTTGAGTTTTTATCAATATCAATCGGACCAAACGAACCGACTGCAAGACCAGCAAGGTTGTCAAATTTTGAGAAGAACTCAATGGTTTTATCGATTGTTTCGATTGGAGTTGTTGTTGGAAATTGTGTTTTTTCTACAACGTTAAAGTTTTCATCACCGACAGCACAAACAAACTTTGTACCGCCCGCTTCCAAGCTTCCATATAATTTTGTCATGATAAACCTCTTGTTTTTATTTTCTTTATTATAGCATATTTCGAAAGTCTAAATTTCTCTATTTTTTAGATTTTCCTCTGTAAATCTTACCATTCAAGCAAAAACGAACAAACATGTCATTTGTTCGTTTTCATTGTGAGAGGGAATATTGTACTCAATGAAAATCAAAGAGCAAACTAGGAAGCTAGCCGAAGGCTGTACTTGAGTACGGCAAGGCGAAGCTGACATGGTTTGAATTTGATTTTCGAAGAGTATTAGATTTTCACTTCGATCACAGCATCCCCCTTAGCAACTGAACCTGTTGCGACTGGAGCTACTGAAGCGTAGTCAGCTGTATTTGTAACGATAACCATTGTTGTATCATCAAGTCCAGCTGCAGCGATTTTGTTTGAGTCAAATGTTCCAAGAACATCGCCCGCTTTAACCTTGTCACCTTGAGCAACTTTTGCTTCAAAACCTTCACCATTCATAGATACAGTGTCAATACCAACGTGGATCAAAACTTCAGCACCATCAGTTGTTTTCAAACCAAAAGCGTGTCCTGTTGGAAATGCAATTGAAACTTCAGCATCAGCAGGTGCATAGACCACACCTTGGCTAGGTTTCACAGCGATACCTTGTCCCATAGCTCCACTTGAGAAGACTGGGTCATTGACATCAGCAAGAGCTACAACGTCACCGACGATAGGAGTTACAAGTGTTTCATTTTGAAGAGCTGCTGGAATGTTACCAGTTGTTTCTTCTTGGACCAAACGTTCTGTCTCTACTTCAGTAGCAACTTCTTTTTCATCCTCATAACCAAACATGTAAGTAAGAGCAAAACCAAGGGCAAATGATACAGCTACCATAAGAAGGTATAGTGGAAGTTGTCCATTACCTGCATAAAGCATTGTACCAGGGATGATAGTGATACCACTACCAGTACCAGCAAGCCCAAGGATTGAAGCCAATCCACCACCGATTGCACCAGCAATCAATGAAAGGAAGAATGGTTTACGGAAGCGCAAGTTCACCCCGAAGATAGCAGGCTCTGTAATACCGAGGAAGGCAGAAAGAGCAGCTGGGAAAGCAAGTGTTTTTAGTTTTGGATTTTTAGTTTTGACACCAACCGCAACAGTCGCAGCACCTTGAGCTGTCATAGCCGCAGTGATGATAGCGTTGAATGGGTTAGCATGGTCAGCAGCAAGCAATTGAACTTCAAGCAAATTGAAGATGTGGTGCACACCTGACACGACGATCAATTGGTGAACCCCACCAATCAAGAAACCACCGAGACCAAATGGCAAGCCAAGAATTGCTTTTGTACCGACAAGAATATAGTTTTCAACAACGTGGAAGACTGGTCCGATGACAAAGAGTCCAAGGATAGACATGACCAAAAGTGTCACGAATGGTGTTACCAAGAGGTCAATCACATCTGGAACAACCTTGCGGACAGCTTTTTCAAATTTAGCTCCGACAACCCCGATGATGAAGGCTGGAAGAACAGATCCTTGCAAACCAACAACTGGGATAAATCCGAAGAAGTTCATAGCAGTCACTTCACCACCTGAAGCAACTGCCCAAGCGTTTGGAAGTGAGCCAGAAACAAGCATCATACCAAGAACGATACCAACAGCTGGATTTCCACCAAATACACGGAAGGTTGACCACACAACCAAACCTGGCAAGATGATGAAGGCTGTATCTGTCAAGATTTGTGTGTAAGTTGCAAAGTCACCTGGAAGTGGCATTTCAAGAGCGTTGAAAAGACCACGCACACCCATGAAAAGACCTGTCGCTACGATAACTGGGATGATTGGAACGAAAACGTCACCGAAAGTACGGATAGCACGTTGGAACCAGTTCCCTTGTTTGGCAGCTTCTGCTTTCATGTCATCTTTAGATGATGTTGGCAAACCAAGCGCAACAACTTCATCGTACATTTTGTTAACTGTACCAGTACCAAAGATGATTTGGTATTGACCTGAGTTAAAGAAAGCACCTTGAACTTTTTCCAAGTTCTCAATCACTTCTTTATTGATTTTTCCTTCATCTTTTACCATAACACGGAGGCGAGTTGCACAGTGAGCTACACTGTTAACATTCTCACGTCCGCCCAAGGCATCGATGACTTTTTTTGCAATTTCCTGATTGTTCATTTGCAAAAATCTCCTTATAAAAAATTTATTCTTGTATGAAAGCGATTTTACTCGCCCTACGAGTATTATTTTATCATCTTTCAAAAATATGTCAAGCGTTTTGCAGAAAAAATATTTGTTTCTTAGAGTAAGGTCTTTTTTTGATAGATTTTGAGGGTTTCTTAAGAGATTCTTTAAAAAAATAGTTTAAAATGTGAGTTAAAAAGGGTTTTGTTTCACTTTCTTTCAATTTTATGTAGATAGATGATTGATTTTCTGGTTTCTTTTTATGATAAACGTTTGATAGGTTTTTCTCTTTTTTAACATAAATGGCTTGCATTTTTTACCGAAAACGGTTACTATTAAAAGTGATAAGATTATTGGAGGAATGAATGAATGGAATGGACAACTGAACGTCGTTACAGACTTTATCAAGATTGGACGCAAGAAGAAATTCAAAATATTAAGAAAAATATGGCACAATCTCCATGGCATACTCATTACCATGTTGAGCCAAAAACAGGACTTCTCAACGATCCAAATGGCTTTTCTTACTTTGATGGGAAGTGGGTTGTTTTTTATCAGAACTTTCCTTTTGGTGCAGCCCACGGTTTGAAATCTTGGGTTCAATTGGAAAGCGAGGATTTGGTTCACTTTAGAGAAACTGGAGTCAAAGTTTTGCCTGACACTCCATTAGATAGCCACGGTGCCTACTCTGGTTCTGCCATGCAGTTTGGGGATAACTTGTTCTTATTTTATACAGGAAATGTCCGTGATGAAAACTGGATCCGTCACCCTTACCAGATTGGGGCTTTGATGGATAAGGATGGCAAGATTACCAAGATTGACAAGATCTTGATTGACCAGCCAGCAGACTCTACTGACCACTTCCGTGACCCACAAATTTTTAACTTTAAAGGTCAATACTATGCTATCGTCGGTGGTCAGGACTTAGAGAAAAAAGGCTTCGTTCGTCTTTATAAGGCTGTAGACAACGATTACACAAACTGGCAGGAGGTTGGTGACCTTGACTTTGCTAACGACCGTACTGCCTACATGATGGAATGTCCAAATCTGGTCTTTGTCGGGGAGCAACCTGTCCTTCTCTACTGCCCACAAGGATTGGATAAGAAAGTTCTAGACTACGACAATATCTATCCAAATATGTTTAAGATTGGGGCTTCCTTTGACCCTGAAAATGCCAAAATGGTAGATGTGTCTCAACTTCAAAATATGGACTATGGTTTCGAAGCCTATGCAACTCAAGCCTTCAACGCTCCTGATGGACGCGCTCTAGCTGTTAGCTGGCTTGGCTTGCCAGATGTTTCTTACCCTTCTGACCGTTTTGACCACCAAGGAACCTTCTCTTTGGTCAAGGAACTCACTATCAAAGACGGCAAACTCTACCAATACCCAGTCGCAGCTATCAAGGACCTTCGTGCTTCTGAAGAACCTTTCTCTAACCGCGCCCAAACCAAGAACACTTACGAACTCGAACTAAAATTAGAAGCCAATAGCCAGAGTGAGATTGTCTTACTTGCTGATAAAGAAGGCAAGGGACTTTCCATCAACTTTGACCTTGTAAATGGTCAAGTGACAGTAGATCGTAGCCAAGCTGGAGAACAGTATGCCCAAGAATTTGGAACTACACGTTCTTGCCCTATCGACAATCAAGCTACTACTGCTACAATCTTCATCGATAACTCTGTCTTTGAAATTTTCATCAATAAAGGAGAAAAAGTATTTTCTGGTCGTGTCTTCCCACATGCGGACCAAAATGGTATCCTCATCAAATCTGGAAACCCAACTGGAACTTACTATGAATTAGATTATGGTCGCAAAATTAACTGATGTCGCCAAACTTGCAGGCGTCAGTCCTACTACCGTTTCTCGGGTTATCAATAAAAAAGGGTATCTCTCTGAGAAAACTATTCAAAAAGTCAATGAAGCCATGCGGGAATTGGGCTATAAACCCAACAACCTAGCTCGTAGTCTGCAAGGAAAATCGGCTAAGTTAATCGGCTTGATTTTCCCCAACATTTCCAACGTTTTCTATGCAGAATTGATTGATAAGCTGGAACACCAACTCTTCAAAAATGGGTACAAGACCATCATCTGCAACAGTGAGCATGACTCTGAAAAGGAACGCGAGTACATCGAAATGCTCGAAGCCAATCAGGTGGACGGCATCATTTCGGGTAGTCACAACTTGGGAATCGAAGACTACAATCGTGTGACGGCACCAATTATTTCCTTTGACCGAAATCTGTCACCAGACATTCCTGTCGTTTCCTCTGACAACTATGCTGGTGGGGTCCTTGCTGCCCAGACCTTGGTTAAGACAGGCGCCCAATCTATCATCATGATTACAGGGAATGACAATTCCAATTCGCCTACCGGACTGCGCCACGCTGGCTTTGCATCTGTTCTCCCAAAAGCTCCTATTATCAATGTTTCCAGTGACTTTTCTCCTGTAAGAAAAGAAATGGAAATCAAGAATATCTTGACTCGACAAAAACCAGATGCCATTTTCGCTTCGGATGACTTAACAGCTATTCTGGTCATTAAAATCGCTCAGGAGCTGGGCATTTCTGTCCCTGAAGAGCTCAAGGTCATCGGCTATGATGGGACCTACTTTATCGAGAATTACTATCCTCAACTGGCTACTATTAAGCAACCTTTGGAAGAGATTGCCTGCCTCACTGTTGACCTCCTCTTGCAAAAGATTGAAGGCAAAGAAGTCGCAACAACCGGTTACTTCTTACCAGTTACATTATTACCAGGAAAAAGTATTTAATACTCAATGAAAATCAAAGAGCAAACTAGGAAGCTAGCCACAGGCTGTACTTGAGTACGGCAAGGCGAAGCTGACGTGGTTTGAAGAGATTTTCGAAGAGTATAAGCACAAGAAAACTCAGAACAATCTGTCTGAGTTTTTTTATGATCTTAAATTTTCTAGATAGCGCTGGGCAGTCTCTAGGTTAAAGGTTTTATCTGCGATAAGCTGCTCGACTAGGGGAGCAACTTCAGACTCACTAGCACCTGCGAGGAGTGCTAAGGATTTGGCCTGCAATTTCATGTGGCCTTGCTGGATGCCTGTACTCACCAAGGCTTTGAGGGCTGCAAAGTTTTGGGCAAGCCCGATAGACACGATAAGCTGGGCTAATTCTTTGGCAGAAGGATTTCCCAGTAGCTCATGACTGAGGGCTACACGAGGGTTGAGACCGATAGAGCCACCCTTGGTCGCTACAGGCATGGGTAGGGTCATCTCACCAACCAATTCTTCTGTTTCCAGGTCCAGCGTCCATTGACTAAGACCTTGATAGTGTCCATCTCGACTAGCAAAGGCATGGGCTCCAGCCTCGATGGCACGCCAGTCATTACCAGTAGCAATTAAAATGGCATCAATACCATTAAAAATCCCTTTATTGTGAGTAGCTGCTCGGTAAGGATCAGCCTGTGCAAACTGACTAGCCAAAGCCATTTTCTCCGCAATTTCTCGTCCTTGATCCTTTTGGCGGCTCAAGTAGCGAAAGGCGATGCGACAGCTTGCCGTCACCAGAGAATCAGTCGCGTAATTAGACAGGATTCCCATAAGACTTTGTCCCTGACTCAGTTCTTCTAAGACTGGTTTCAAGGCCTCCAGCATGGTGTTGAGCATATTAGCACCCATGGCTTCCTGGGTATCGACATGGAGATACACAACGAGAAAGTCTGTTTCGCCTTTTATCTGCTCTACATGCAAATCACGCGCCCCACCTCCACGTTTAACGATAGAAGAATAGGCTTGATTGGCAAGCTCTAAGAGTTCTGCTTTCTTGCTGGCAATCTTCTCTTGCGCTTGTTTAGGATCAGCAACTTGATAAAGAGCTACCTGCCCAATCATCTGACGCTCATGGACTTGCGCAGTAAAACCGCCTGCACGCTTAATGATTTTACTGGCATAGCTGGCCGCAGCAACCACTGAGGGTTCTTCTGTCACATAGGGAACTGTGTATTCCTGACCGTTAACGAGAACCTCTGGAACCAACGAATAAGGCAGAGAAAAAGTTCCCACTACATTCTCACTCAGCTGGTTTGCGACAGTCACACTCATCTGTTCATCCTGCTCCAAACTCGCTTGTCTCTCAGGACTAAGGAGCGCCTGAGCTTTTAACAGCTCAAGGCGCTCATGGTATGATTTTTTAGAAAATCCATTCCAACTTATCTTCATTATTTTTCAACCTTGCTATAACGGCGTTGGTGGTCAACAATTTCAACCAAGGCAAAATCTTGATTTTCATAGCCAGCAAACTGGGCAGAATTTGTCTCATCTAAGTCTACTTCCTCAAAGAAGACTTTTTCATAGTCAGCAACAGACAGGGCAGTTCGTTGGTTGAGCTTATTCAAACGGTCTTTATCCAGATAAGCTTCGTATCCTTCAACCAATTCACCACTAAAGAACTCAGCTACGGCTCCACTTCCGTAACTATAAAGGGCAATTTTATCCCCAGCCTTCAAGCTATCTGTATTTTCCAAGAGAGATAGAAGCCCAAGGAAGAGAGAACCTGTATAGATATTCCCCACCTTTTGACTGTAGAGAATAGACTGGTCAAAGTGCTTTTGCAAGAGGTCCTTTTTCTCTTGAGGCAGGCTCTTATCCATGATTTTTTTTAAGCCTTTGAGTGCTAATTTAGGGTAAGGCAAGTGGAAGCAAACCGCCGCGAAATCATCCAAAGTAAGCTGGTAGCGTTTTTGGTATTCAAGCCAAGTCGTTTTCAAACTATCCAAGTATTGTTGGGTAGAATAGACACCATTTACATAAGGAGTTGTCGAGTAATTTGGACGCCAAAAATCCATGATGTCACGGGTTTGAGCTACATTGTCATTATTAAAGGCCATCATGCGTGGATTTTGTGTAATCAACATAGCCACACTGCCGGCACCTTGAGTTGGTTCTCCTGGAGTTTCAATACCGTATTTGGCAATATCACTGGCAATGACCAAGACCTTGGACTCTGGAGAATTTTCCACATGCAATTTGGCATAATGAAGGGCAGCTGTCGCTCCATAGCAGGCTTCTTTAATTTCGAAACTACGAGCAAAGGGCTGAATACCCAGCAAGCCATGCACAAAGACAGCTGCAGCCTTACTCTGGTCAATTCCTGACTCAGTCGCCACAATGACCATATTGATTTCTTGTCTTTCTTGCTCAGTTAAAATAGAGTCACTAGCACTGGCCGCCAAGGTCACGATATCCTCAGTTAAGGGTGCAATACTCAATTCCTCGAGTAAGAGTCCTTTGCTTAATTTTTCAGGGTCAATTCCCCTCGCTTCTGCTAAGTCTTGTAACTTCAAGACATATTGACTGGTCGCAAAACCAATCTTATCAATACCGATTGTCATATTTACCTCTGTTTTATCATTCATGTAAAAAATCGTTCAGTACTATTTTATCACAAATGGTAGTAAAAGAGAGAAAAAAGACTTGATTCACCAAATCAAGCCTCTTATTGGTCATAATTTTAAAGAATGATCAGTTGCTAGAGAGTTCACCAACATAAGTAGCTTTATAAGCCCCATTCTCAGTTATCAGTTCCTGGAGGATTAAATTTCCTGAGTAAGTCCTTCCCATCTCATCTACAAATTCTTGATAAAATTGACTAGTAGGAATTTCTCTGATATCCTTATCAAATGTCTTGTCAAGTGTTTTACTAACCTTTTCGGCAATGAACTGATTCTCTTGCAATCCACTTTGAAACTCTGAGCTCGAACTAGAAACCATGACTGGGATAAACAACAAAGTCAGTAGACTTACAAACAATAAGGAAAATAGTAATTTTTTCATGATTTTTCCTCCTTTCTATATATAGAATACTACATAGAGAAAGCGTTGTCAATGCATTTGTTTCATTTTTCAGAAAATTCTTTTATTTCTGTAAATTCCCCAATGCTCAATGTGTTTTTATATAATGATACAGTCTGAGAATCACTGTTCCACTAGCCATTCCAATGGAAATCACCAAAGCCAACATAACAACCAAGGTTGCACTAGCAATGGCATGACTGTAATCCCCCGTCACAAAAAAGGCAGTTGTCCGATAGGAGAGATAACCCGGAACCAGAGGTGCCAAGATGGCCAAGATAAAGACTACAGCAGGGGTCTTATAAAGAATACTTAAAATCTGGCTGACACAAGAACCGATAATGGCTGCAATAAAAGTAGCCACAATAACATTGGTCGGTTCCTTGAGCAAGAGATAAATCAGCCAGACAGCCATGCCCAAAATTCCTCCTGGTAAGAGCATAGAGCGTTGCACATTGAGTACGATTAGAAAAGTGATAATGGCAAGAAGACTTGCTACTGCTTGTAATAAAAAGGTTGTTAGTGTCATATTAGTTCATCAATACCAAGGCGACAGAAGTTCCTGCCCCTAAAGCAAGGGTAATGAGCAGGGATTCAAACATCTTACTCATACCAGAGTTTATGTGGTTGGTCATGATATCCCGAACCGCATTGGTCAAGGCAATACCTGGTACAAACGGCATGACCGCACCAGCTATAATCAAATCTGCCGTTGAAGGAAAGCCTGTATAGCGAGCCCAAAACTGGGCAATTATCCCAAAGACAAAGGCTCCAGCAAAGGCTGTCACAAAGGGAATTCGGATAAATTTTTCCACATAGAGGGAAAAGGCAAAACCAAATAAGGTCGCCACTCCTGCCCCAAGTGCGTCGTAGATATTTCCACTAAACATAACCGAAAAGAAAGGAGCACTTAAGGTCGCAGCTAAAGTTACCTGCAACTTGGTATAGGGAAGGGGTTGGGCTTGCAAGGCCGTCAATTGCTTAAAGGCTGTTTCTAAATCAATCTGCCCCCCAACCAGCTGACGAGAAATCTGGTTGACATCGCAGACTTTTTCGATGTTATAAGAAGAGGAGGTCACGCGCTTCATGCGCGAAATATTGGTATTTTCAATGGAGAAAAAGATGGCAGCAGGCATAGCAAGAACATTGCAATCCACAATCCCCTGCGAATGCGCAATCCGAATCATAGTATCTTCTACACGATGGATTTCTGAGCCACTTTTAAGGAGAATAGTCCCCGCTAGCATAATCACATCAATGACGGCATTTAATTCTTTTGATTCTTCCATGCTTGCCTCCTTTTATCAACTCCTTCTATTCTATCACAAATCCGGACTCAAAAAAAATCTTTGCCACGAAATCATGACAAAGATTGATTACTTATTTTGATTATCCATCTGATTTTAAGGAGTAGCTGAACTTGTTTTAGGTTTGTAGATTGAAATCTTGACCCTTGTCTTATTGAGGTCTACCTTTTCACCTGCTCTAGGACTTTGTTCAACAACCATGCCTTCTGCACTATCTGCAGGCGCTTTCGTCACTTCTACAACTTCTATATTGGCTTCCTTAATCCCAACAATTTGAATCAAATTGTTCTTAGTAAACTCCAAGCTGGAACCAATGTAACTCGGCATGGCAACACTTGTAACTTTTTTAGCTACTGTCAAGACGATTTGAGTAGGTTTACTCAAATCATAAGAGATACCTGCACCTGGACTTTGTTTCATAATCGTTCCTGGTTCGCTTTCGCTGGACTCTTCTTCCTCTATCTTAATCAAATTCTCAGGAACCTTCTTCTGCTTGAGCTCTGAGATTACTTCTGTAGAGTTCCGTCCAATATAGTTCCCTAATTGAATCGTCGTAGCTTTTTTAGCTACTGTCAAAACAATTTGAGTTGCCTTGCTCAAATCATAGGTTGTTCCGGCAGCTGGACTCTGTCTGAGAACAGTTCCTGCTTCGCTCTCACTTGATTCCTCTTCCTCAATTTTAATGAGATTTTCAGGAACCTTCTTCTGCTTGAGTTCTGCGATAACATCTGTCGATTTACGGCCGATATAATTACTAATTTGGAAAGATTGCTTGCCTGATGAGACAACCAAATTGATTTTCGTTCCTTCTTTTCGACCAGTTCCAGCGTCAGGATCTGTACGAATAATCCGCCCTTCTTCCACCTTTTCACTAGCCTCTGATTTCTCCTCGCCAATCTCAAAATTGGCTTTCTTGAGGGTTTCCTTGGCTTCCACCACTGTCTGACCTGCCACATTTGGAATAGCAATGGTTGCAGGAGTTCTGGATAGTATCCAAATAAGAGAAGCTGCCACCAATACAATGCTGGCCAACAAAATCATATAGCGAACTCTAAATTTCCGTTTCTTAACAGGTTTGGTTGCGTAATTGTCTTCCAAAACCTGCTGACTCGGTTTCGCAGTCTGTGGCTTCGGACTTTGTGTTTGCACCTTAGGAATCGAAGTCAAGGTACTCTGGGATACTTTTGGTAGTGTCTTGGTGTCCGCCTTAGTAGTATCATTAAATACCAGTTTAGGCTCATTGCGACGATTGTAAGACAAGCTACTAGACAAGTCCACATACATCTCTGCAACTGACTGATAACGATCTGTCAATTTCTTGGCAGTTGCCTTGATAACAACATTCTCCAAAGCCTGAGGTACAGATGGATTTTCATCAATAACTGACGGCAGTGGTTTCTGGAAATGCTGGAGGGCGATGGTCACCGCACTATCCCCATCATAAGGGATATGACCTGTCAGCATCTCATAGAAAATAATCCCCATGGCATAGATATCACTTTGTACAGTCGCCTTCGAACCACGCGCCTGCTCTGGTGACAAGTAATGAACTGAACCCAGCATCGAGTTAGTCTGAGTCAGACTCGTCTCAGCAAAGGCTACTGCAATCCCAAAGTCTGTAACCTTGACAGTCCCATCTGGTGTCAAGAGGATGTTTTGAGGTTTCAAGTCCCGGTGAACAATTCCTCTGGTATGGGCCAAACGCATGGCTAGGAGGATTTGTCCCATAATACGGACGGCCTCTTCATTAGAAAGAGGATAGTGTTCCTTGATATAGCGTTTGAGGTCAAGTCCAGCCACATATTCCATAGCTAGGTACTGTTGACCGTCTTCCTCGCCAATATCTGTTATCCGAACGATATGAGGATGGTCTAAATCTGCCATAGCTCTCGCTTCACGCTGAAAACGAGCCACAGCTATCGGGTCCGTCTGGTAGTTGGTCCTCAGAACCTTCACTGCCACTTCTTCCCCATCTAAGATTAAGTCTTTGGCTAGGTAGACATCCGCCATGCCTCCTCGACCAATCTGTTTGACAATCCGATAGCGTCCGGCAAAAATCTTGCCGATTTGGATCATTCTGCATCCTCCTCGTTCATAGAAACAAGGGCAACCGTAATGTTGTCTAAACCTCCTGCATTGTTAGCAAAACGAACAAGTGTCTCCGTTTTATCTGCTAAAGGAATATCACTGGTTACAATATCACGAATCTCACTGCCTGAAATCATGTTGGTCAAGCCGTCACTATTGAGCAAGAGATAGTCACCTGACTCAAGGATCACTGTCCCAAAATCAGGCTGAATTTCATCTTTTTGACCAATAGACTGGGTGATAATATTTTTTTGCGGATGAGCTTCTGCCTCTTCTGGTGTCAATTGACCAGCCTTGAGCAATTCATTGACCAAAGAATGGTCGCTCGTTAACTGATGGTATTCTTCTCCACGAATCAAGCCGATACGCGAATCACCAATATGAGCATAGATAGCCTGATTGCCAATAATAGCAACAGCTTCTAGAGTTGTTCCCATTCCTTTATAGGCATCATCTTGCCCAAGTTGATGAATCTTTTGATTTTCAATTTCTAGGTAATTGGCGAACCATTCACGCACTTCATTGACTGTATCGATTTGGGTATCAACCCAAGCTATACCTAGGTCTGTTACCGCCATTTCACTAGCGATATTCCCTGCGCGATGACCTCCCATCCCATCAGCTAAAATAATCATAGTACGTCCAGCTCTATTGACATAGTGGTTGACATAGTCTTGGTTATTTGTTCGTTTCTGACCAACATCTGTTAATAATGAAATTTCCATGTGTCAGTTCCTTCCTAATCCGATATCTTGCGAAATTGACTGATGAAGAATCCATCACTTCCATACAATTCAGGTGTAATGAGGATACAGCCGTCTTTCATGATATCCTTACATTCATGTTCTAGTTTTACCTGCTCGAACTCAGGATGACTTTCTAAAAACGCCTCAACGACTTGAAAATTCTCCTCTGAGACAATAGTACAGGTACTATAAGTTATTATACCACCTTTGCCTAGTGTTTGACAAACACTACCTAATATTTCTAGCTGAATTTCCTGCAAGGACGCGAAATCTGCCGTTTCTTTATTGTATTTGATGTCTGGTTTTCGACGCAGAAGACCGATTCCTGAACAGGGAGCATCCACCAAAATCTTATCAAATGAATCCTGACCAAAAAACTCATGCACCTTTCTGGCATCCAATTTTTGCGTTTGAACCCGATCTGCAACTCCTAAACGTTGAGCATTTTCTTGGATTAAGTCCAACTTGTGATCGTAAAGGTCCAAAGCCGTAACCTGACCTGTCGTAAGATAAGAGGCTATATGGGCTGTTTTCCCACCTGGAGCCGCACAGGCATCTAGAACCTGCTCATTGCCTTGTAAATCAAGAGTTGGCGCAACCAATTGACTAGACTCGTCTTGGATGGTAATGGCTCCCTCCGCAAACAAATCATGGCCTGCAAAATGCCCCTGCTCCTTAACCAATCCAGAAGGAGACAAGGATGAATCACTGGCCTCCAACAAGGTTTGGATTTCCTCTTTTCGACTTAGGTCTGTTACACGAATACTGGCCTTGTTTCGCACCAAGAGACTTTCAAAAATAGCCTGTGCTCGCTCCTCTCCGTATTCTTCCTTGAGCTTAGCAACTAGCCAAACAGGAAGGGAATAGGCAATGGAGTCACGCTTGTTTTTTCGTTTGATGCTGGCAATATCTGGCCAGCCTTCACGCAGAATACGACGAAGGAGGGCATTGACCAATTTTTCACTGCCTTTTTTACGGACTTTGGCCAATTCTACTGCTTCATTGACCACAGCATGGTCTGGAATTTTGTCCAAATAGCGAAGCTGGTAGGCACTCATGAGAAGAAGGACATAGAGCCAACTGTCTAACTGGTCTCTGTCTTCGATAAAGTGTGATAGGTACCATTCCAGAGTCAGTTTACGGGCTACCGTTCCATAGACCAGCTCGGTAACCAAGCCCTTGTCTGCTGCCGAAAGTTGACTTCCCTTGAGATGCTTATTTAAGGCGATATTTGAGTATGCTTGATTGATAAAGACATCCTCTAGCACTGATAGGGCTAAACTTCTATCCGTTTCTACTTTAGTCACCAAATCGTTCTCCTACAGTCAATGTACGTCCAACTCCGTTTAGGAAGGAAGCAATGTCCATCTTAGGTTTACCAGCTGGCTGCACTTGTTTGAGGGATAGAGCCCCTTCTGCCGTTGCGACAATCAATTCTTTCTTGCCGATAGAGAGGATCTCACCTGGATTTCCCTGACCTTCTACTGGTAGGGCTTCATAAATCTTAAAGCGGTCGCCCTTGAGAAAAGTATGGGCAACAGGCCAGGGGTTCATTCCACGGATTTGGTTAAAGAGTTGACGATTGGCTTTGTTCCAGTCTAATTTTTCTTCTTCTGGCTTGATATTTGGAGAGAAAGTAACCTGACTTGGATCCTGAGGTTCAGGTTTGATATCGCCAGCAATGTAGGCAGGTAGAGTATCCAAAA
Source organism: Streptococcus sp. 3705 (assembly GCF_013277145.1). GTDB lineage: Bacteria > Bacillota > Bacilli > Lactobacillales > Streptococcaceae > Streptococcus. Next base: position 41,456 of record NZ_VMMJ01000001.1, read on the forward strand.
GCAAATCACGACCAACAAACGCTAATTTCTCAAACAAGGTTCCGACATTGTCCCCATCTGTGATCGGAATGCTGCGACGAGAAATCATATCCCCTGCATCCATTTCCTTAACCATTTCCATAATGGTCACACCAGCTTCCTCATCCCCTTGAATCAAGGCATAATGGATAGGCGCACCACCACGGTGTTTAGGAAGGAGGGAGGCATGAACGTTGACCGCAAAGTCCATGCTATCAAGGAGTTTACTTGGGAGAAACTGCCCAAATGCAGCAGTGATAATCCCATCCGCTCCCAAATTCATAATCGCTTCCATTTCTGGACTTCCAGATAATTTTTCAGGTTGGTAGATAGGAAGACCTGCTTCCTCGGCAGCCTGCTTGACTGGGGTTTCTTGAATCACTTTTTTACGGCCGACAGCACGGTCAGGCTGGGTCACAACGGCTAGAATCTCATAGCGGTCATCTGTCAAAAGTCCTTTTAAGACTGTTGCTGAAAAATCGGGTGTCCCCATAAAGATTAATTTTGTCATATCTTCTCCTTCTTATAAAAATTGTTGCGGCTCATGGTCAATGCTGAGACGGAGCTCACTATTTTCCCGTTCTTGAGTCAAGGCCAAGACCTGGTTGAGGGTCGGCCCCAGCTCATCTTCTAAACGGTATTTAATTAAAATCTGGTAATGATAGAGGTTGTGGGTACGAGCAATCGGTTTCGGCGTCGGCCCAAGGATGTTACTGGTTTCAGACAAGCCTGACCGCAAAATGTTCATGACTTCATAGGCACGTTTGACCACCTCTTCTTCTTTCTTGTGAGAAAGGGTAATGCCAATGGTAAAATAGTAAGGCGGATAACCAAGTTGTCGTCTGATACCCATTTCATAGGTATAAAAGCCCTCGTAATCCTGATCCTTGGCAAATCGAATAGCGTAGTGCTGAGGATTGTAGGACTGTATCAGGACCTGACCAGCTTTTTCAGCACGACCTGCTCGGCCTGCCACCTGGGTCAAGAGTTGAAAGGTTCTTTCAGAAGAACGGAAATCAGGCAGATTTAAGGCCGTATCCGCATTGAGCACTCCGACTAGGGTTACATTGGGAAAATCCAAGCCCTTTGCAATCATCTGAGTACCTAGCAAAATATCTGCTTCTCCTCTTCCAAACTGGTCAAGAAGAGCTTGGTGACTACCTTTCTTACGAGTCGTGTCCACATCCATCCGCAAAATGCGGGCCTGGGGAAAGAGTTCTGCCAGCTCGTCATAAGCCTTCTGAGTTCCTGTCCCATAGTAACGAATACTTCGACTCTTACAGTTAGGACAGATCTGAGGAATGTCCTTCGAAAAGCCACAATAATGGCAGTTCATGGTCTTGGTATCCATGTGCAAGGTCAAGGAAATGTCACAGTTGGGACAAGTATCCACAGTTCCACACTCCCGACACATAACAAAGCTAGAATAGCCACGACGATTGAGCATGAGAACTACCTGCTCTTTTTTAGCTAGACGGTCCTGAATAGCTTCTAACAAAGGTGGCGTAAAGTTTGACGTCTCATTTTGTCCGATATAGTCCCGAAAGTCAATCACTTGAACCTCAGGGATCGTAGCTAAAGGATTGGCGCGTTGGGTCAGACGTAAATGTTGATAAACGCCTTTTCCAGCTCGAGCACGGCTCTCCAGACTAGGGGTTGCTGAACCAAGTACCAGAGCTGCTTGATTATACTGAGACCGTAAAATGGCTACTTCTCTGGCATGGTAACGGGGATTGCTGTCCTGCTTATAAGTCGCTTCATGCTCTTCATCGATAATCATGACACCTAGATTTTTCAGCGGAGCAAAGATGGCTGATCTAGCACCAACCACAACTTGGGCATCGCCGCGTTCCACCTTGCGCCATTCATCATACTTTTCACCATTAGACAAGCCTGAGTGAAGAATGGCTACCTTGCCTCCAAAACGTGCTATAAAACGCTCCGTCATTTGTGGAGTCAAGGAAATCTCAGGCACCAGCAAAATGGCTGTTTTACCCTTATCCAAGGCCCCTTGGATAATCTGCAAGTAAACCTCGGTCTTCCCACTCCCTGTAATCCCTTGAAGGAGGAAGGGAGGCTGATGACTGCCAATCGCACCCACAACCGCATCACGCGCCTGTCTTTGTTCTGGATTCAGTTCCAAAGGTCTACTTGCCTCAATACCTTCAAAATAAGCAGCCGAGCGTTGAACTTCCTTTTGGACTATGGAAACAGCACCTTGTTCCACAAAGAAGTTGACTTGGTCCCGCGAATAGGACTCTAACAAACTAGCCAAGGAATCACTCTCAGGATGAGACAGCAAGTAATCTCTCAATTCCAACTTTTTCTTGGCACGTGTAGAAATCTCTACACCTTCTAATTGAGCAAGGTCAACCTCATACCAAGACTGGGTCTTGACCTTCTTTTGATCGACCGCCTGATATTCCAGACCAAGCAAGCCTTTTCTAGTCAAACGCATCATTTCAGCTTGCTTAGCTAAATCCAGAGAAGAAAAGGCTAGCGAATCTTCTGAACCAAACAAGCGCTCTCGGTCTTCCTGACTCAGACCTGCTTTAGGATAGAGAATTTTGTCATAGCTGGAGTTCAGAAATCCCGGCAACATAGCCTTGAGGATGGAAATTTTATAGGAGAAGACAGATTTGCGTAACTCCTCAGCCAGCCAGAGTTGTTCTTGCGTGAGAACAGGAGAAAAATCCAGCACCTCTGCAATATCTTTTAAATATTGCTCCATCTCTTCTTCATCTGGTTGGGACTCCAAACCAAGAACAATCCCTTGAATCAGGCGATTGCCCTTACCAAAGGGCACATGAACCCGCATCCCAACTTCCAGCATTCCCTCAAACTCCTCAGGAATTCTGTAACTATAGGGCTGGTCTGTCTGCATCAAGGGCACATCTACAATAATCTTAGCTATGGCCATCTTCTCACCTCCTCCTTGTCAGTAGATTCTTGCAATAGAAAAAATAAGATTGAGTCCCCCCAACCTTAAATTTTTTCACCATCTTCTTTTTCTTTAGCGATTTGCTCTTTGATTTTCTTTTCTTCTTCTTCTTTGCGGCGTTTTTCTTCTTCGATACGGCGACGTACTGCTTCACGTTTCCCTTCTGGGTCTGGATGAATTGTTACGTTGCCTGATTCGATTTCTTCTAGAGCGCGAAGAGTTGATTTTTCAGACTTGAAACCTTGAGTTGCTGGCGCACCTGCTTCCAATTCGTGGGCACGTTTTGCTTCCAAGATTACGAGTGAATATTTTGAAGGAACCTTGTCGAGCAAGGTATCAATAGAGGGTTTTAACATCATTTGCTTGTACCTATTTTCTAAATTTTATCGAGTAGTTGGAGACTTTGGTAACATCTCCTGATAGTGACCAATGACACGATCCACACGGAAGTGCTCTGCTTCGATCACACGTTTGACACGCTCAGCAGCTAGGGGCACCTGATCGTTGACAATCGCATAATCATACTCACGCATGAGAGCAATTTCTTCCTTGGCCTTTTCGATTCGTTGGGCAATCACTTCTGCACTATCTGTTCCACGTCCTACCAAACGATCTTGTAATTCATCCAAATCTGGTGGTGTCAGGAAGATAAAGACAGCATCTGGAACCTTTTTCTTGACCTGAAGAGCACCCTGAACCTCAATTTCAAGGAAAACATCGATTCCCTTGTCCAAGGTTTCATTGACATAGGTCAGAGGAGTTCCATAGTAGTTGCCGACATATTCTGCGTATTCCAACATCTGTCCTTGACGAATCAGCTCTTCAAACTCTTCGCGAGTACGGAAGAAATAGTCAACACCGTCCACTTCTCCAGGACGTTGTGCGCGTGTCGTCATCGATACAGAGTATTGAAATTGATTTTCAGAACTCTCAAAAATCTCTCTTCTAACCGTTCCTTTGCCAACCCCTGAAGGACCAGAAAAAACGATTAGTAAGCCTCGGTCTGCCATTGTGTCTCCTTTTAGTCAGTCTGTAAAAATAAAATAAAATCTTCCTTCAGATAGTAGCATTTTACACAAACTATCCTTCTACAGTCTTTCTATCTAGTGTAACAAAAAAGCAGTAATTTTTCAACTGCTCTTTCTTATTTATTTAGCATAATCTACTGCACGAAGCTCGCGAATCACGGTTACCTTGATATTTCCTGGGTAATCGAGATTGTTTTCAATTTTCTCACGAACTTTGTGAGCTAAGATTGTGACTTTGTCGTCCTTGATTTGTCCTGGATTGACCATGATACGGATTTCACGACCTGCTTGAAGGGCAAAGCTATTTTGTACCCCTTCAAAGCCGTTAGCAATTTCTTCCAAATCATGGAGACGCTTGATATAGCTTTCAAGAGACTCACTACGAGCACCTGGCCGGGCTGCACTCAAGGCATCTGCCGCAGCAACGATCACTGCAATGACACTTTCTGCTTCGACATCGCCGTGGTGGCTAGCGATCGTATTCACCACAACTGGGTGTTCCTTGTACTTACGTGCCAATTCCATACCGATTTCAACGTGGCTACCTTCAACCTCGCGGTCAATAGCTTTTCCGATATCGTGAAGGAATCCAGCACGACGGGCAAGAGCCGCATTTTCACCAAGTTCGCTGGCCATGATACCAGCCAACTTAGCAACCTCAATCGAATGACGCAAGACATTTTGTCCATAAGAAGTACGGAACTGCAAACGTCCCATAATCTTCATCAAGTCTGGATGAAGGTTTGGCGCACCAATCTCATAGGCTGCTGCCTCACCGTATTCACGGATCTTATTGTCAATCTCTTGACGGTTTTTCTCAACCAACTCTTCGATACGAGCTGGGTGGATACGACCATCTTTGAGCAACATTTCCATAGTCATACGTGCAATCTCACGACGAATCGGGTCAAATCCTGACAAGGTCACCACTTCTGGCGTATCGTCGATAATCACATCGACCCCTGTCAAACTTTCAAAGGTACGAATGTTACGACCTTCACGACCAATAATGCGTCCCTTCATAGTATCATCTGGCAGATGAACTGTTGAGTTTGTCGACTCCGCTACATATTCACCAGCGATACGTTGCATAGCTTGAACCAGGATGTCCTTGGCCATTTTGTCAGAACGTTCCTTGACCTCTTGCTCAGCTTCGCGAATGCGGCTAGCAATCTCCTTGGTCAAGTTTTCCTCTGTCTGTGCCAAGATAATATCTCGTGCTTCTGCCTGAGACAGGGCACCAATACGCTCTAGTTCTGCTTCTTTTTGTCTTTCGACTTCCTCTAATTGCTCTTCACGCGCATCAAGGTTTTTCGCTCTATCAGAAATACTTTGTTCTTTTTGTTCAAGTGTTTGTTCTTTACTCGTCAAATTGTCGTCCTTACGGTCAAGGCTAGTAGCTCTCTCTGTCAAACGACTTTCGATTTGTTTGAGTTCTTGACGTTCTGATTTGAATTCAGCGTCCACTTCTTCACGGTATTTTCTGGCTTCTTCTTTGGCCTCCAATAGTGCTTCTTTTTTAAGAGACTTGCTTTCACGTTTGGCTTCATTAACAAGTAAATCCGCTTCACGCTCAGCTTGTCCACGTAAATTAGTTGCTTCTTGTTCAGCATTTAAAAGCATCAACTCTGCAGCTTCCTGAGATGATTTCATCTTAGCTGAGATGCTGACATATCCAATGACTAAACCAATGATGACGGCAAAAACAGCAATCGCAAGCGACATGATTTCCATGTTTTTACCTCATTTTATTGTTATTCCGAATGACATACATTCTTTTACATTCTACCATAAAAAAGTGATTTTCACAAACCTAAAATAGAATATGTTTTGGGGAAATTAGCGTGAATTTTAAGATTACACTTCTTCGGATCCCTTCAAACTTTTGAACACATCATCAATAAATATATCTGCTAATCTCTTCTTGAAAGAATCATTATTTAATAGAGCACCAAATAAATCTTGACTCTGAGAGTATCCTTCTATAAGAGCATTGTCAATCTCTTCTTCAAAAGCAAAAACGAAATCTTCTCTAGAGTTGACACGAGCAGATTGCTTTAGTCTCGGATTCTTTTTCATCAATTCACGAATGGATACCGCTCCACTTAGACCGACTTGGTGATCAATACCCAAATCCAACTGTTCGTTAATTTCATCTAAGATTTCAGATAAACGCTTCTCCTGGTCAGTCGTAACACCTCCAGTACTTGGCTTGGTAAGTATTAACTCTGGATGATATTCCAATTCAGAAACTGACCTGAAAGAACCTGTTTGCTTATGTTTCATATAGTCCACTACGATCTTATCTGCGATTGTAAAATCATCTCCTCCAATGCGAACATCAATCATCTTGACAAGACTTTGCAGATAATTATAACGTTCGTGTAGAACTTCATTTTGATAAGCAGTTGCCTGAATCAAGAAAGTATACATTCTAAGAAAACCTCGAATAACCTTTCGAATAGAAAGTAGTTCTTTCTCATCAAACCGTCTAACTCTATCATAACCTTGATTTAACAGAGAAACCATCTTTTGCTTTTCTCTGCTGTTTCTCTTTTCTTGGTATAAGAATTGATTAAACTCATGAACAACATTACTGTCCAAGATACCATACTCATCAATTTTCCGATCCAAGGTCAAGACATCGCTAGGTGTGACTGTATCTGCTAAAATAGTCTCACGGTAGTAGGGAGAAAAAGCTGAGCGAATATCGTCATAAGTATTTTTAAAATCAAGGATAAAGGTCTTCTTGTTGTAGCCTCTATAGATACGATTCAAACGAGACAATGTTTGCACCGCAGCAACACTTCGCAACTTTTTATCCACATACATAGCAACCAGTTTTGGTTGGTCAAACCCTGTCTGATACTTATTTGCCACAATCAGGATTTGGTAGTCTTCCGTATCAAAATGATCTTTCAAATAATCTTCCTTGACCTGATTCATTTGCGACTCAGTATATTCACTACCTTGATAATCAACCTTGCCAGAAAAGGCAATCAGGGATCCAATACTAGTGATACTGTGGTCTTTGAAGTACTTTTGAAAGGCCAATTGATACTTAACTGCTGCCTCACGACCCGAAGTCACAATCATAGCCTTACCTTGACCACCCAATTCAGCCATAATATCATGACTGATAAAGTGATCCATGATAATTTCAACCTTTTGATTGATATTTTCATCAGATAATTCTACAAACTTTGCAATCTTACGCTTAGCAAGAGTCGTTTTTAGCTCAGGATCTTCTTCAACTGCTTTATTGAGCTTGTAATAGGTCTTATAAGTCGTATAGTTATCTAAAACATCTAGAATAAAACCTTCCTCAATAGCTTGCTTCATACTATAAACATCAAAAGGAGCTTTAGAACCATCTGCTTGTGTTGTCCCAAATAGCTGTAGAGTTGTCGCCTTGGGAGTTGCGGTGAAGGCAATGATTGAGACATTGTCCTGCTTACCTGTCCGAGCAATCTCCTGCTCGATAGCATCCGCAACACTTACTTCTTGAATCTCATCGATAGTTCCATCTTCTGTATCTGTTTCTGTCAAGACTTGACTAACCGAACTCATATAGGATCCTGTCGTTGAACTGTGGGCTTCATCAATCAGGATGGCAAATTTCTTTTTCGCAGTGTTCCCTACAGACATCCAGTTGGATTGGTTGATTTGGGCAAACTTATGAATCGTCGTAGCTATGATTTTTGTATTTCCTGCAATCGCATCTGCTAAGTCACTGGAGGTTTCTTTGTCGCCCATTACCTTGACCACTCCAGGCTTGTGGGAGATTTCCTTGACTGCTTCTTGCAATTGACGGTCAACTACGATACGGTCTGTTACGATTAATACAGTATCTACGATGTTTTGATTCTGATCATCATGAAGAGAAACTAAGCTGTGAGCCAACCATGCTATGGTATTGGTTTTACCAGAACCAGCCGAATGCTGAATCAGATAATTACTGTCAGTATGGTTGACTTTCATGTCCTCTAGGAGACGGCTAACTGCTCTTCGCTGATGGTATCTCGGGAAAATCAGGGTCTTCTTTTTATGCTTATCCATCTCAAAAAAGATAAAACTCTCTATTAACTGGAGAATACTATCCTTGGTCAAGACATCAAGCCACAAGTAGTCTGTATCGACACCATCAGGGTTGTGAGGGTTGCCACTTCCCATCTCAATACCTTCCCCTTTCCCCACATTAAAAGGTAGAAAATAGGTTTCTTGTCCTTTCAATTGCGTCGTCATATAGACTTCTAGGGTATCCACTGCAAAGGAAGCCAAGACTCCCTGTTCAAAACGGAAAAGACGATTCTTAGGATTGCGTCCCTTGAGCTGCCTGATAGCATCCTGTACAGACTGACCACTGGGATTAAACTTAAGTTCGATAGCAAATAGTGCTAATCCATTGATAAAGATAACAAGGTCAATGCGGTCGCTCTCCTCGTAAACCACTTCTTCCATAACAGATAGACAATTGGCTTGGTATTGTTGAACAGCCTTTTCATTAAAACTAGTCGCAGGTTTACGATAAAGAAGACGAAGTTGTTTATTTTCAATAAAGACACCCTCTTTTAAGGCGAATAAAAAGCCACCCTTGACGATTTCTTTATTAATCAGATTGACGATTGTCTCCTTGCTAAGCTTTTTAAGGAGATAGTCCATGGTCTCCTCTTGGGTCTCCATCAGAAAATTCCATAGGAGTTCCACATCCATGGCTAATCTAGGATCGTAGCAAGTAGCGTCCCGCTGAATATAGTCATTCTTATCTCTCAAATCTTTGATAATCCACTGTTGGAAATCATAGCGCTCCTTCAAGCCCAAATTTGCCATAGCTTCTCACTTTCTATCATTTATTAAACATGATTTTTTCTTCATCAAGACTTTTTATAATATACTCATCGATTAATTTATTATCTTCTTCATTTTTTGAAAAATTACTTTTAATATTATTTGGGGTTCTATACTCCAACAAACGATGAATAACATTCTCACTTCTATCCCTGTACCAAGTCCAATCTATTTCAGGATAAAGACCTCTAATATCTACTTTGATATCTTTTAAAATATCAAAATCAGAAAAATATCCTTCACTACTTAGAGTATATAAATCTTCCACTGATTTTTCTCTTGGATTTGGGAAACTCTTTACACCATCCTCCTGATTTTCATTAATTCTTTTAATCAAGTACTGGTATATTTGATTTTGTATCTTAGGAAAATCATACACTTCATAAAGCATCAGTTTGATTACTTTGTGGTAATTTATGTTTTCTGAATCCTCATAAGCGCTTAGAAGTTCGAGAATTTCATGTTTAATGTCCTCTTCAAGATTTTTAAATAAATGACACACCAAATCAGAATACTCCATAATATCTTTAACATCATTATTTTGATATTTAATTTTTAAAATATCTATATTTAGCTTTTCAAGCACTACTTTCGCAGTTTCTTCTTCAGTTGAACAGTATTCCAATAACCGAGAATATAATGGATACGCTGAATTATATGATGATAAATCATTCTCCAAAATGTCATTTAAATGTTTATTAACAATATTAACTATCCTAGATTGCAATAAAGTACTCTTAATATCGTCTTTATTATCAAGAACAATTTTAATAAGTCCTTCAATTTCTTGACTCCAACTATAATACAATGTTTGACTATCTAAAATATCCACTATTCTATGTGCTTCTATATCATCAATAAGAGGAAGAAAAGTTAGCATATTTCTAAGCTCTCTATGACTCTCAACCTCCATCGTCTCCGTCGTCTCAGCTCTTTTTTGCAGATGAATAATTCGTTCCAACAAGAAGTCTTTCGCTTTATCAGTAACTTTTATTTTGCTAAACGAATAGTTTCTAAAATATAAATTTACAACCTTAAAATCTATACTAGGAAGAATTAATTGAACATCATCCAAATCAAGATTTCTAATACACGAGGCCGTTCTATCAAAAATACTTTTTTCAGTATTTACATATGAATTATCATAACTGAGTAATAATATTTCTAAATATCTATTAATAATTGATTTGTAAATATGGTAATGTTCAAGACATAAACAATTTAATTTTAAAAAATTATAAAGATTTTTTATCGCAAATTCCGCATTAAAAAGATGATCATTAAAAGACCAACCTCCTCTCCTGTAACTTTCATGCTCTTCACGAATTTTATCAAATAGTTCATTAATCGTTTCTAATTTTCGATATAAAAAATTGAGATTGAGTATTGAATCTCTAAAAAATTCTATAATCCTTTTCTCATCCCCTGTAACCGAATTAATAATTTGTTCAGTTAATTCATTTAACTCTCCATCATATAGAGGGGCAGCATAGCTTAATTCTTTTGTTCCATCAAAAAAATGAGTAGGAATATGCTTGAAATTAAATTCACACACTAGAAAATTAAAATAGTCTTTCTGACGAAACGCTGTATTTGCTAACTCTCTGAATTTTGCTTTTGCTAAAGAATATTTTTTTTCTTCATACATTCTAAAAGCTTCACTTAAAAAGTTATTTACTTTTAAATCTCTAGATTCATTAATATCTATATTCAAAAAACGAGTTAAAAGAGATTTTTTACATACTATATTTCGTAATTCTTCATTATCCTGAATTTCAAATCTTACTCTATCATTTCCAAGCCAACGATATTCATCATTCCTTATTAAAGCCCTTCCTCTTAAATAGGAATATCTTGAAAAATCATTCGAATCAATAAAATTGAGTCTATCTAAGAAAGCAAGTTGATTCCATAAATCATTAGAATTATTTATTTCTCCATTTCTATTTTTAGATAGAGATTCTAAGAACTCCTTTGTCCTTAGGAATAAATTATTCCCTTCTTCCACCACTCCTTCAGCAAGAAGTTTTCCGTTAGAGACAATAATAATTCCTTGTTTTTTGTAATAATCTCGGATAATTGTTGGAGGTTCTTCAGGTGTGTAAAAATAAGCGTTTTTAGCATCCAATTTAAATGTATTTTGAATTAATCGAAATATAGAATTAAAAGTTGAATCACCTAGAGAATAACCTACAAACAATAAGGTATGGTTCATTATCAGCGACTGTATTAAGGTTGAAATCATCGGAAAATTCAAAGTGTAGTCTAAGTAATCATCTTCTTTTAAAACGATATTCTTCTTATTGAAGTCGCCATGCATTTTAATCAAATACCTTTCCGAGCTCGTATAAGGAATATCTTTATCCTCTGCGACTACATTATACTTTAACAAACCACTTTCAAACTGACTCTCCATAAGTGAATCATAGTTTGTCGTGATAATATGTTTTGGTGCTATTTTTTCTATTAATTTGTGTAACTCATTTGGTTTACTTGTACCCTTACTAAAGAAAACTTCCTCAATCTTTTTTGTGTACTGATTTTTTCCAAAAGTATCATAATAATATTGAGCAACTCTTAGGGGATCTTTTATTTTTTCTTCTGGTAAGTTCAACTCATTTTCTAATGATCGAATTAATTCTTTCCAAGTCGGCAAATTTGAATTAGCTGATATCCCTGCACCAACGAATAAGATTAAAGAATTTTCGTTAATAGATTTCTTTATTTTAGATACAGATAAACTATAATTTTCTTCCATATTGTAAGACCGTCCTATCATTCACTTGTGTCAACTAAATACAAGTCACACTTCTAAACCCTTTTCTTCCCTGTCACATAATCATAAATAAGAGTTTGTCGTTGTTTGTTGATATTTGCAATTTGTTGCTCTTTTGTTTTTATCATCTGATTAATTGTCAACATTTTTTTGTTTAAATACTGACTAATTTCATACTGATAGTCTAATCCTGGAGCAATTATTTTAAAATTTCCAATATTCTCAAAACTCAATCCTTCCCTATTTCCGCTAATTTGATGAGTTTTAATCATAAACTGTCCGAATTCAGACATAATAAAATACATTAAATAATCTGGTAATACATACCTATTACTTCTAATAATGCAAACATGTTGATTAACATTTGCCTCTATATCTAAATCATATTTTGCTACTCTTCCAATAGAAGCTCCTGTTATATTTAATAAAATATCATTTTTTTTAACGCAAGTTCCAATCATCTGTTGATGAATATTTCTATTAATATAAGTTGCTTTATCTTCTAAAAGTATTAATCCATTATAAATATTTTGACTTCGTATAAATAATATTCCCGTTTCTTCAAAAATTCCAGATCCTCCCAATGGAGTCTTACCACTTCCAATTTTATTTGCCAGGTACTTTAGTCGATTCACTCCCCACCCTTGAGGCACCTGTCCAACCCAGTCGATACCTGAATCTTTCATGGGGACTGTTTTATCCAATCCTTTTGTGACGGTTTCATAAATCAAGCTAGCTCGGTAGTCTTTGAGTTTTTGAATTTGCTTCTCTAGTAGTACTTTCACCTTATCCATCTGGGCAGTTTTCTTGTCTAGGAAATCAGCGATTTTTTGTTGTTCATTTTTTTGGGGAAAGGTAAAAGTAAATTCATCAAATACATTTTGATATAAATGTAAAATAGTGCTAGCTCCTGAATTTGTATAGTTAAACCACATCCAAAATTCATCTGACAGTAAAACATAGTATAAAAATCTTCTATCAATCTCATCAATTGTTTGGATTCTTAACACACCACTATTTAACGAAGCTTTATCATCAAGCCCTGAAATAATAGCTACTTTACCTACCGTACCATCTTTCGTAATTAGTAAGTCACCATTTTCAACTTGAATCTGTGAAGCTTCTGACCAACGTTTTTCATCAATATGTACAGCTGTTTCAAAATTAATTGTTCCATTGTGAAAGTCAGTTCCAGTAATTAAATATGGTCCTTCTTCTTTATATTCAGCTGATGTTAATCCTTGCCAACCAATTCTACCATTAAGCTGTGTTGTGAATTTTATTTTAGAAATCTCCCACTCTTCTGGTATCTGTCCGATCCAGTCAATGCCACTCTCTTTCATCCTAGTCATGTTTTAGTTCCTCCAAGAGAGTCTGTAGTTCTGCTTCCAAGTCATAGAACTCTGCCAATAACTTCTCAGCACTCTCTGGTGCTTGGTAGTGATAGAAATAGCGGGTAAAAGGAATCTCGGCTCCATAGCCCTTTTCCTCATCAAACCAGTAGTGGGCGTCAGGTACATGGGGATAGACCTCACGCGCAAAGTAGGTTTCCACATCCTCTGTCAGCTTAACGATTTCACTGTCCTTGGTGGTCTTATCATAGACAATCCCATCGGCAATCTCATTTGCCTTGTCTTTCCTCTTGGTTCGGATAACTTCTGCTGTTTTGTCCATTTCACTCATAGCTAAGGCTAGCGCATTGACATTGGCAGGCGTAAGCTTAAACTCTCCCAGCAAGTCCTTGATGACTTGGGCAAAGTTCTCAAAGTTAGGATAGGTCTTATCAGAGCTTCCCTTAGCAAGAGCTGTCAGGATAGCTTCTTGCTTGATCTTACCAGCTACAAGATCCTGTAATTTTTTCTCATCCTTGGCTGAACGTGGTTCCATCTCTAGCAATTCTTGGTACTTGTATTCATCAAATAGTTTAGCTAGGAAAGGAACGCTTTTCGCTTTCTCAATTGTTTCTTCGCTTATCTGGCCACGACGTTGCAGAGGTTGCATAACTGTAAACTCTCGATAGAGAAACTCTTGATTGTCAAAGATTTTTACATGGTCATTTTCTTGAAAATCATCGTACCAGCGAAGGATCTGACGGATATTATCTTGGGACAACTCACGGCGTTTTTGACCTAGAGATTTACGTAGAGGAATAAACTCCTCCGTCGCATCGATAAATTGAACCTTATTCTGGCGCTCAGGAGACTTGTTTTTATTATAAATCCAGATATAAATCCCAATCCCTGTGTTATAGAAAAATTGACCTGGAAGAGCGACTATAGCTTCTAGCAAATCATTCTCAAGGATATAACGGCGAATCTGACTTTCTCCCGATGATGTCCCACCTGAAAAGAGGGGAGACCCATTTGAAATGATGGCTGCACGACCATTTTCTTCTAATTTTGCAAGAGCATGAAGATGGAAGAGTAGTTGAGCATCTCCAGTTCCTGGAGTCGCGACAAAACGACCTTGACGACCTTCTGTTTTGTCAAAGAGTTGATGATCTTTCTTAACTGCATCCTCAACCCCATCATCCGCATCCTTACCACCCCAAGCTTGACCGAAGGGAGGGTTAGCGATGACAAAGCTCATTTTAGTATCTGGGAAAGGATCTGGATCTTTTAAGGTATCTACCTTCACGAAATAGTCAGAGTCTTCCTGACGAATTAGCATATCTGCACGACCAATCCCAAAGGTTTCAGGTAAAACTTCCTGACCAAAGAGTCGGACAGTGGCTCCTGTATTCAACTGACGGATATAGCTTTTAGCTGTAGCCAGCATTCCCCCAGTTCCAGCCGCCATGTCTAGTATTTTCAACTCTTTTTTATCAACAAAAAGTTCTTCGTCTGCCTCAATCAAGAGGAGGTTGACCATCAGAGCAATAACCTCACGAGGGGTATAGTGAGACCCCGCTTCCTCATTTTCAGAAAATCGGCGGATGATATCCTCGAACATGTATCCCATACGCATAGAGTCGACTGAACTTGGAGACAAATCAATTTGAGAGAACTTTTTAATAACCGTGAAAAGGCGACCACTCTGGGCCAGGGTACGGACTTGCTCTTTAAATTTTAGGTTTTCAATGATGTCCTTGACACGATAGGAATAGCCATCCAGATAGGCTAGAAAATTCTCCTCGATTGCATTTGGATCGTTTTGAAGATTTTCCAACGTAAAAGGACTAACATTGTAGTAACGATAGCCTGAAAGTTTCTCCAACACTTTCTCAGGTGTATTGGGATTTGCTTTGTATTGTGCTACCACCTGATCCTTGGTTGGCAGCAAGGCAGCTTCTAAACGAGTCAGGACAAACATTGGAATAATGACATCGCGATACTTATCTGCTCGATAAGCTCCTCTAAGAGTGTTAGCGATAGACCAAACCGTATTGACATCATTAGAAATTTGGATGTCATTTGCTTGGAATAGTGGTAATTTTTCTTTGAAACTAGACATTTACTTCCCCTGTTTTTATTATTAACAATTCTCTTCATTATACCACAAATTAAGAGTTATAAAGCGGATTCAAGGGTAAAGATCGAAGTTCATATACTAATTTTTTTACTGAGTTTTTGTCTTTTGTATTAAGGATTCTGGCATTTTCCAAAAAACTTTATCTTAAACTTACTAATAAAAATTTAAAAAATAAAAAGCCTACTTCGCAGTAGACTCTAGTAATGATCTTTAAAGGACAAGAAAGCCACGCTATCTCCATCCATCATATAAATCAAGCGATTTTCTGCGTCGATACGACGTGACCAGGCTCCTTGGTAGTCATACTTGAGTGGTTCTGGCTTACCTATTCCTGTAAAGGGATCACGTTGAATATCCTTGATTAGTTTATTGATTCTTTTTAACGTTTTCTTGTCCTGAGTTTGCCAGTAGCAATAATCTGCCCAGGCATCTTCTGTAAACTTGAGCAGCATTCATCACTCCTCAATCACATGTACCTGAGTGCTTCCAGCACGGACTTGAGCCATTCCTCGCAAAACCTTGTCTGATAACTCCTTATTTTGAACGATTCTCAGGGTTTCCTGAATACTGTCCCATTCGCTCTTTGAAAGAACTACAATGTCCTCATCTGGATTTTTATTAAGCACCGTTAAAGGCTCAAATTCATCATTGACCTTCTTCATGTAGTCTTTTAAATGATTTCGGAATGTTGAGTAAAGAACTGCTTCCATAACCATACCTCGTTTTACCTCTTTTCCACTATTATACACGAAAAGAAAGAAATTGTCAGAAACTTGTACAAGATTTTCTTTTTCTATCTATTTATTCGTAAAAAATCTCAAAAAGCCTACCTTTCAGTAGACTTAGTTTGTTTCTATTCTTATTGGCACTCTTCCAAAATTCTGGTCTGCTATACTTGGATTTCCTAGTTGGTAAATCTGGTCTGCTTTTTGGGTCATAGCATCCCAAGGTTCTCTGCCAATTCTGCTGACTAGATTGACCTGCCCTTTCAGAGACTTGAGATGTTGTCTGCCTTTTTCGGTAAAACCAAGGACATGAATGGCTTCTGGCAAGTCATTTTCTCTAGCCTGCACCAAAATATAAGTCAAAAGACGTCTGACACGCGCCTTGGTGTAACGCTTGGTCGCAACCACCTCAACCAAGTCTCCCACAGACTGGGCTGTCTTGATGGCTTCCTTAATGCGTACTACCATTTCTTGATTAACCTGATAGACGGTGGTTAGGTCGGGATTTGACAAAATTTGATATCGGAGAAAGGGAAAATAGTCTTCCCAGCTCACCTTACTGGCCTGCTCAAATAGGGCAATAGAAGGCATAAAGCGTTCTAAGAAATCTTGATCCTTCTGGTGCTGACGAAGAGCTGTCGCTGAAGCAAAGTCCACATCTTTATCCACAGAATGGTAACCAGCCCCCTGACGCTGAATCGGATGCAGCCTGATATTTCGTCCTGCAACCGCCTTGGCATAAGCAAGAGCAAGGACATGATTGGGCGTATTGCCTGAAAAATCAAGACCTGCAAATTCCTTCCACATGGCTTGGGTTTTCTGGGGATAAGAGAGGGAATCAGGCAGATTTTCCACAAATTTCTCCATCTCAGCCCCCTGCTCTGTGTATAAGTCAGCGATTTTCTGGTAATCCAGAATTTCCTCCGTCCCAAATGCTAAAGTATCAATGCCCAACCGAGCCAAGATAGCCACAGCTCCTTGGCCGAAGAAATCCGCCGCCTGAACACTGACTAAAAAGGGCAATTCCACTACCAAGTCTGCGCCATTTTCCAGCGCCATCTGGGCTCGTGTCCACTTGTCAACGATAGCAGGCTCTCCTCGCTGCATAAAATTACCAGACATGGCAACGATTTTCAGTCCCTCAGCCTGATCCAGCAGGTATTTATGCCCATTATGAAAAGGATTAAACTCCGCGATAATACCTGTGATGGTCATAGTGATCTCCTACTTCTGCGCGACAAAAAACCAACGGGTGCTAGTTTCTGTTGGCTCCTTGTCCTCAAAGTCCGCATAGAGTTTGAAAGACTTAAATCCAGCCTGCTCCAGCAAAATATCATAGGTCAGAACCTCATAAGTCCTCTCCTCATGCACTTCATCGTGGCGACTAAAGGAACCGTCTGCCTCCTTGATAAAGAAAGTCAGCTCATGCACGATGGAGTGAGGAGCTTCGTCCTCGTAGGTATCCCAGAGCATGGCGAAATCTTCCGCATTTTCATGATAGGAATAGCCTGGAAAAACTTCATCTGTCTGGTAGGTCGAATGTACATCAAATATGAAAATTCCGTCTTCGTTTAGGGCATTATAAACTTCTTTAAAAACATCCCCGACTTCTACTTCATCCTGCATGTAGCAGATTGAGTCCGAATAACAAGTGACAAAATCATATTGACCTGCCTTGGACAAATCCAGCATATTGCCTTCAATAAAGTCAATCTTTTGTTTAGCTGAAGAAGCTCTCTTCTCAGCAATCTTCAACATATCCCCACTCAAGTCAAGTCCAGTCACATCAAAACCAGCCTGAGAAAAGCGCACAGACTGTATACCTGTCCCACAAGCCAATTCCAAAAGTTTCTTTCTCTCCTTGGTCTTAGGCAAGTGACGCAGAGAAAAATCCGTCCATTTGTCGTATAAACTATCGTCCATGACTGCATCATAGACCGCCGCAAAGGTTTCATAAGTTGCCATAATCATGATACCAAGAGCCTCCATGGCAAACACCACTCGCCCTTTACCTTTCTATCCAATTTTCTAAAATAAGCAAAGAAACCCAGTTGACTACAACTGAGTTCAATTGTACACTATAGTCTTTTCGTTTGCTTTTAGTACTAGGCAACGAGTTGCAGGCATAACTGGAGTTAGGCAAAACGAGTTAACGCCGTAATAAAAGATAAAGGAAAAGACTATAAAGTTTCAGATAAATCTACAGAATGCGCCTCATGCCATAGTTTTTCTAGGTTATAGTGGGCACGCATTTCTTCTGAGAAGATATGCACAACGACAGCACCGAGGTCCAGCAAGACCCATCCTCCAGCTGCATCGCCTTCGATATGGCTGCCTTTAAATCCTGCTTCCGCTACTTTTTCACGGATATTATCAGCGATAGCATCCAACTGGCGGCTATTCATTGAACTAGTGATAACAAAATAGTCCGTCACGCTGGTCAATTCTTGTACGTCAAGTGCGAGGATATCCTCCGCACGTTTCTCATCAGCCGCTTTCACGACTAGTTCTAGTAATTCTTTTTCGTTCATTTAGTCCTCTTTCAAATAGTGCACAAAGGCGTTATAGGTTTCAAGGGTTTGGGGATAAATGGGAAATCCCTGATGAGCTAGATGCTCCACGGTATGAGCTGTTTCGTAGGCCACCGCCTTATTGAGCGATAGCTCAGCAATTTCACGCGCCACATCCACACCTGGAAAGGCCCGATTGTGTTCGATATAGTCTGCGACGTAGATAACCTTATCTAGGTCTGTCATCTGACCAGCCCCAACTGTATGGATTTCAATAGCTCTCAGGATTTCCGAATCATGCAAATTCAAATCTTCCTGAATCTTGTAGATGCCAACCATACCATGCCAGACATTATTGCCCCAGTTTTTGAGATCAGGATCCAGCTGATAACGGTCAATCAAGTCTAGAAATTCCTGATCTGACAGCTTTTTAGCGTAGTCATGAAGAAGGCCTGCTAGTCCTGCTTTCTCGACATCTACTCCAAATCGTTGGGCTAGTTCTATGGCTGCACGCTCCACACCCAAGCAATGGGTTAAGCGCTTTTCAGGCAGAAGCTCTGCCATTTTTTCCAACAAAACATCGCGAGAGCAGTTGATATAGTCTTGATAGGCCATCAGTAGAGTCCCTCTTTCTCGATGTAGCCTAGCACCGGCTGTGGTAGGAGAAAGTTGGGTTTCCGACCTTGAGCAATGAAGTCCCGCACCATGCTGGATGAGATATCCATGAGAGGCACATCCACCCAGATAACTGGATAGGAAGTTCCAGCCTTGTAGCGCGGGCGCTGAACCCCCACAAACTGAACCATATCAACCAGTTCATCAATTCGGTACCACTTAGGCAGATAGTCCACCATGTCGGCACCGATAATAAAGTAATAATCCGTATCTGGATTCTTCTCAGTTAGAAGCTTCATGGTGTCGTAGGTGTAAGAAATACCCTTGCGCTCTAGCTCGATTGTTTCAATGGCTAGCCCTTCAATCCCCTTAATCGCCAATTCAAGCATCTTGAGACGATGGTGTTCAGGGATGGTTTCTTTTTTATCTACGTGAGGAGGTTGGTATTCAGGCATGAGCAGAACCTGGTCCAGCCCCAACTGTTGCCGTACTTGGTCCGCAACGATCAGATGGGCATTGTGAACAGGGTTAAAATTCCCCCCTAAAACCCCGACTTGTTTGCGTTTTTTCTCCTTGATTTCTGGCTCCAACTCTACCTTGGTAAAGGGAGTCAATAATTCGATTGCCATAGGCTAGTCTCCTTTATTTCTCTGTAAAAACAGTTATTGGGAGTAGGTTTTTAGATTTCTTTGACTTTTTTAGAAATCTTGCGATTCTCTTTCTTGCTAGACTGTTTAAACAAAATCAAGATTCGTCCGATTTTTTGGACTGTATCCACACCGATTTCTTCTTCTAAGATTTCAGCTACTTCGTGGATGTTTTCATCAGTATTTTGTAAGAGCGTTACTTTAATCAATTCACGGGCGTCAAGTGCCTGACGGACGCTGGTTTTGATTTGGTCATTCAGTCCATTTTTTCCGATTTGGATGATCGGTTTGAGGGTGTGTGCCTGGCTATTGAGGAAGGCACGTTGTTTTGATGTTAATGACATAATTTCTTTAAAAGAGTTTCTTTTTATACTTTTCTGAAGTGGTGACGGACGTCAGCAAAGTCCTTCGGACTTTCATGACTAAAATTTGAGCCTAAGGTCTCAAATTTTCCGCAGTTGGTACAATCACTTGTACCAACTGACACCACGGCGAAAAGTATTCTCTATAGGCTCGCCCTGCTCGCCCGAATTCAGATAACCCTTTCCTTTCTGTGTTTAAATAATTGCTTTTCGTATGACGACGGCGACGCCTTCTGGTGCCCAGACGGCGACTTTTGCGGTTCCTGTTACGCGGATCCAGCCGAGTCCAGAGATGACTAGGTCTGTCTTTTCCTTGATATTAAAGACATGTTGGACCAACTTTGGAAAATCTTCTTTTTCCTTGCTATTTGGTGGAGTTAGAAGAGTTCCGAGATGCTTGTCGTAGAAAGCACTAGCGCCTTCTAACTTGGTACGATGCAATTTGAGTTCGTTGTCAAAGAAAGCTGTGAATCCTTGCTTCTCACCTGCAATGAAGTCAAAGCGTCCTAGACCGCCTAGAAACAGGGTTTGTTCAGGATTAAGCTGATAGGTTTTAGGCTTGATTTCCTTTTTGGGGCTGACATACTTGAGGTTTTTGGCCGTCAAGTAGTGGGCCATCTGGTGGCGGTGGATAATCCCCGGCGTATCGTAGATATAAGATCCGTCGTCAAGCGGGATCTCGATTTTATCCAATGTTGTCCCTGGGAAGCGCGAAGTCGTAATGACATTCTGATCACCCGTGATTTCTTGGATAATGGCATTGATTAGAGTTGATTTTCCAACGTTGGTTACACCAACGACATATACATCGCGGCCCTTACGGTAATGCTCGATTTTGTCAATGACTTCCTTAATGGCATGTTTGTTTTGAGCTGAAGTTAGGACGACATCAACAGGACGAAGCCCTTCTTCATGGGCACGTTCCATGAGCCACTGGCTAATCTTGCCTGGTTTAACAGACTTGGGCAGAATATCTTTTTTATTTCCTACCAAGAGGACATCATTGCCCGATACAAAGCGTGACAAACCTGGAATGACAGAGCCATTAAAATCAAAGATATCAATGACATTTACCACCAAGGCATCACTGTCTCCCACCTCGTGCAAGAGCTTGAGGAAATCATCGTCCGTCAACTGAACATCCGTGATTTCATTGTAGTGGCGGAGACGGAAACAGCGTTGGCAATAGACTTCGCCAGTATCCAAACCTTTTTCAAGTGCCGACTGGGGAGTAAATCCAAGACCAGCCTTGTCTGTCGTCTGAATGGTTGCTCCACAACCAATACAGAGAATTTCTTCCATAGTTAAATTCCTTTTTTATATGTAATCGGTCCGTACTTTTCCGTTATTTGCTTCATAACACGGCGCTCACGAGCTCGGTTAATCTGCGTTTTGATTGAGTCATGTTGGACCAAGGGTTTGACTAAAATCGAGCGAATACCAGCACGGTGGGCTGCTCGAATATCGGTCATAAGCTGGTCGCCGACCATGACCACTTCACTTTTCTCATAGTGGAATTCCTTCATAGCACGATCAATCCCAAATGTGAAGGGCTTCAAGGCCCAATAAATGTAATCAATTTCAAACTTCTCAACTGCTCTTTGGACGCGTTTCTTAGTGTTATTTGAGACTACGATAATGCGAATGCCCGCGTCCCGAAGATCATGTAGCCATTGTTTCATCTCTGGCGTCCCATCAGGGTTGTTCCAAGCAATGAGGGTATTGTCCAAATCGACCAAAACAGCCTTGATTCCCTGCGCCTGCAGGCTTGGAACTGTCAGATCATAAACTGCTTCCACAGCAAAATCTGGCATGTAGTTTTCAATCGCCATTCTGGCTCCTTTTCTTTTTAATTTCTAGTAATTTTCTTCATCCATTGAGATAAGGCTGCCCATAAAATCAAGCTAGCCATTAAGATATAAATCCAAGCATTTGGCTCTTCTGTAAATGGTAGAGGAACATTCATTCCGAAGAAACCTGTAATAACCGCAAGTACTGCTAGTAAGACGGAGATAATAGTCAAAATTGACAAACTATCATTCAAGTTATTGTTTAGGATGTTGTTGTAAGAAGCTGAGAGTTGTTGCAAGACTTGAGAAATCAAGTCTGTCATAGACACCAACTGATGGGCTTCAATCATGGCATCATCAAACTGCTCTCGTTCGACATCATTAAATCTCCGATAAAGAGCATGGCCCTGGATATGTTCCAAGAGGAGTCGATTTTGTTTTGCTGCTGCTGTCAAGTAAACCATACCAGTCTCCAAGTCAGAGAGAGCGAAGAGATTTTTCTTTGTTGTAGTTTGACGTAGCAAGGCACTAATTTCGTCCTTACTTTTATCCATCTCTTCAATGACAGGATAATAAGCGTTACTGATAATCTCTAAACCAGCAAAGAGAAACTTGTAAATAGAAAGCGACTCATGGCTATCCAGATAAGCTGACATCTGATCAATGACATAAGCATTCTTATGGTTGCTGATGGTAATCATTCGTTGTCTTTCGACGATAAAGGTCATGGGAATCGCTTCATAATATTCTTTGTCTTTTTCTAAATCAAGAACATTATAAATAAAGGTTACCGTCTCCGTTTCACGGTTATAATCCATATGAGCTCGTTCATTTCTATCCAGAGCATACTCAATGGTTTCCTTGTCCAATCCATAGATGTCAGAAAGATCTTCCATATTTTTAATCTTATCCACATCAAGGTCTATCCAAATACAACCATTGCCCAACTGCTTTTCTAAAACCATCTTTTTTTCTCCTTTATTAAACTCTTTCTATTGTACCACAAATTACTTAAAATAACAGGTCTAGTCTGTGCGTGAGAAATTGCTAACAACCGTGATATTTCGGTTAGGGACAAAGTGAAGGGCTTGCTCCTCACTACGAAGCTGGGTCGTACGAATTCCCACGCTGACGACCTTGCCCGATACAGTAATGGGGCCATTTGTCAGAACGACCTCATCTCCCACATCCAGTTGACGTTCAAAGAGGATGAAAAAGCCATTGATGACATCAGATAGAAAGCCTTGGGCTCCCATCCCAATCGCCACCCCAGCGATTCCAGCCCCAGCCAACAAACTAGATACAGGTAAGCCTAAAATCGATAAAATACAGTAGAGTAAAAAGAAATATAGCGTATAATTAAACACATTTTCTAGTAAACGCGCAATAGTCTTTTGGCGTCCGACATCATGATGAGACATTTTTAGAGAAGGTTTGACAATTCTCTGCACCATAGTATGAAGCATTTTTTTAGCAATATAAAATACAATCAAAAGCAGTAAAAGAGAAATGACCTTGGTTAGAATATTCTCGATAATGGTTGTCACATCTAGCTTTTCAATATAAGCTTGAATAAATTTTTGCATATAAAACTCCTTTATTTCATTATACCATATTTTCATCAGTCTCATTCTCCATAAATATTCAAAAAATAGACAGAAAATTCTTGATTTTGTCTATTATTTATACTATAATCATAATCACTACACAAAAAGGAGATTATTATGAAAAGAATCATTCATGCTTGGAACAAGGCAAGCCTTGTCAAGCGTATCTTGATTGGTATGCTTTGTGGGGGAATCCTAGGACTGACCCTTCCTAATCTCTCAGGAATTGGTCTACTCGGGGATTTATTCGTCGGAGGTCTAAAAGCTGTTGCTCCTATCCTAGTCTTTGCCCTCGTTGCCAATGCCCTTTCCCAACATCAAAAGGGGCAAGATAGCAATATGAAAACTGTTGTTTTCTTGTATATCCTAGGAACTTTTGCTGCTGCTCTTGTAGCTGTTGTAGCTAGTTTCATCGTCCCTATTGAAATTACCCTAAATAGTGCCAATACTGAAATTGCACCACCAGATGGGATTGGGCAGGTCCTCAGCAACCTCTTGCTCAAACTGGTTGACAACCCAGTCAACGCCCTGCTTACTGCCAACTACATCGGTATACTATCTTGGGCAGTCATTTTTGGAATTGCTATGAGAGAGGCCAGCAAAAATAGTAAAGAATTACTAAAAACTATCGCTGACGTGACTTCTAAAATTGTCGAATGGATCATCAATCTGGCTCCATTTGGAATCCTTGGTCTTGTTTTTAAAACCATTTCTGACAAGGGAATCGGAAGCCTTGCCAACTACGGTATTTTATTGGTTCTATTAGTAACGACTATGCTTTTTGTTGCCCTTGTGGTCAACCCCTTGATTGCCTTCTTCTTTATAAGACGCAATCCTTACCCTCTAGTTTGGAACTGCCTTCGTGTCAGCGGTGTGACAGCCTTTTTCACTCGTAGTTCTGCGGCTAACATTCCTGTCAACATGAAACTCTGCCATGACCTTGGGCTAAACCCAGATACCTATTCTGTTTCTATCCCACTTGGTTCTACTATCAATATGGCTGGAGCAGCGATTACCATTAACGTTTTGACCCTTGCTGCAGTTAACACTCTTGGAATCCCTGTTGACTTTGCGACAGCCTTTGTTCTCAGTGTAGTAGCAGCTATCTCAGCCTGCGGTGCTTCTGGTATTGCCGGAGGTTCCCTCCTTCTTATCCCAGTTGCTTGTAGCCTTTTCGGTATTTCTAACGATATTGCCATGCAAGTTGTTGGGGTTGGATTTGTGATTGGTGTCATCCAAGACTCATGTGAAACAGCCCTTAACTCTTCTACAGATGTCCTCTTTACCGCCGTTGCCGAATACGCAGCAGCCCGTAAAAAATAACTCATAAAGGCAAGCCTGCTCAGGTTTTGTCTTTTGCTCTTTTATTCTAACTTATACTCTTCGAAAATCAAATTCAAACCACGTCAGCTTCGCCTTGCCGTACTCAAGTACTGCCTACGGCTAGCTTCCTAGTTTGCTCTTTGATTTTCATTGAGTATTATCAGGAAATTCTTATGTCTATTAGCCAACGTACGATCAAGCTCATCTTAGCTACCTGTCTTGCCTGTTTTCTTGCTTATTTTCTCAATCTTTCCTCAGCAGTTTCGGCCGGAATTATCGCTCTCTTGAGCCTATCTGATACGCGTAGAAGTACCTTAAAACTGGCTCGCAATCGACTCTTTTCCATGATTCTAGCTCTGGCTATCGGTGTTCTAGCTTTTCACTTGAGCGGATTTCATATCTGGAGCCTTGGTCTCTATCTTGCCTTCTATGTGCCTCTAGCCTACAAGATGGGCTGGGAAATTGGCATCACACCAAGCACTGTTTTGGTTAGCCACCTCTTGGTGCAAGAGTCAACCTCTCCAGACCTTCTAGTCAATGAATTCCTTCTCTTTGCAATTGGTACAGCATTTGCCTTACTTGTCAATCTCTACATGCTTTCACGAGAAGAGGAAATTCATCACTACCACACATTGGTAGAAGAAAAGTTAAAAGATATCCTCCTACGCTTCAAATACTATTTATCCAGAGGAGACGGACGCAACCGAGCACAGCTGGTAGAAGAATTGGACACGCTTTTGGAAGAAGCACTCAGACTGGTCTATTTGGATCACTCTGACCACCTCTTTCACCAGACCGACTACCATATCCACTACTTTGAGATGAGACAGCGACAAAGTCGTATCCTGCGAAATATGGCCCAGCAAATCAACACCTGTCACCTAGCTGCCAGTGAAAGCCTAATTTTAGCGCAACTCTTTTCAAAAATTGCAGGTCAACTGAGCCAGACCAATCCTGCTTCTGATTTGCTAGATGAAATCGAACGCTATCTGGAAGCCTTCCGTAACCGCAGTCTACCCAAGACAAGAGACGAATTTGAAACCCGCGCCACCCTTCTTCAACTCCTACGTGAAGCCAAAACCTTCATCCAAGTAAAAGTTGATTTTTACCAAAAATATGGACAGTAATACTCTTCAAACTACGTCAGCTTCACCTTGCCGNNCGGTGTTTTGAGCAGCCTGCTGCTAGATTCCTAGTTTACTCTTTGATTTTCATTGAGTATAAAAAAGAAAACTTCAGACCAATCACAAAAGGTGAATATCTGAAGTTTTCTTTTATTTGTGGCCCAAGAATGAGCATTCCTGGACTTCTCTTATTAGAATATTTAAATCAACCAATATAAAGGTTACCGATTGTTAGATTACGACACGGAGTTTGGCAAATCGATTCTAGTTGCCAAACGTAGTTAGTAAAGCAGTTAGCTAGGCCACTCACTACCAGTTACGACGGAAAGTTTTACGAATCGATATTATTCGTAAAACTTTACTAGTGGAGCGCCTAGCCAAGTTCCATAGAAACTTGGCGTTAGTTACTTAGATTGTTACACAATCAAGTAACTTTGGCGATCTACATTTTTTCTTCCAACTCTACGTCTGGATACTTGTCCGCAAACCAACGGAGGGCAAAGTCATTTTCAAAGAGGAAGACTGGTTGGTCAAAACGGTCTTTGGCCAAGATATTGCGACTTGATGACATCCGTTCATCCAAATCCTCAGGCTTGATCCAACGAACGGTCTTTTTACCCATTGGACTCATGACGACTTCCGCATTGTATTCGCCTTCCATACGGTGTTTGAAGACTTCAAACTGGAGTTGACCTACAGCTCCCAGCATGTACTCGCCTGTTTGGTAATTTTTATAAAGCTGAATGGCACCCTCTTGCACCAGTTGCTCAATCCCCTTGTGGAAGGATTTTTGCTTCATGACATTCTTAGCAGAAACTTTCATGAAAATTTCAGGGGTAAAGGTTGGCAGTGGTTCAAATTCAAATTTGTTTTTCCCAACTGTCAAGGTATCCCCAACCTGATAAGTACCGGTATCGTAAACCCCGATGATATCACCTGCCACGGCATTGGTCACATTCTCACGACTTTCCGCCATAAACTGAGTCACATTAGACAGTTTAGCCCCCTTACCAGTACGAGGCAAGTTGACACTCATGCCGCGCTCAAATTCACCTGATACGATACGGACAAAGGCGATACGGTCACGGTGACGAGGGTCCATGTTGGCTTGGATTTTAAAGACAAATCCTGAGAAGTCCTTATCGTAAGGATCCACAATTTCTCCATCTGTTTTCTTGTGCCCATGTGGTTCTGGAGCAAACTTAAGGAAGGTTTCAAGGAAGGTCTGCACACCAAAGTTTGTCAGGGCTGAACCGAAGAAAACAGGTGTTAATTCTCCAGCTAAAATAGCTTCCTCTGAGAACTCATTCCCAGCTTCATTTAAAAGTTCAATATCATCCTTGACTTGCTCGTAGAAAGGATTGCTACCAAAGAGTTTGTCCCCATCTTCTAGGCTAGCAAAACGCTCATCCCCTTTATAGAGCTCCAAGCGTTGGTTATAGAGGTCATACAAGCCTTCAAAGGCTTTCCCCATCCCGATTGGCCAGTTCATCGGATAGCTCGCAATGCCCAAGACTTCTTCCAACTCTTGCAAGAGGTCTAGTGGCTCACGTCCATCACGGTCCAACTTGTTCATAAAGGTAAAGACTGGAATACCACGATGTTTGACAACCTCAAACAATTTCTTGGTTTGAGCCTCGATACCCTTGGCAGAGTCCACCACCATGACCGCAGCATCCACCGCCATCAAGGTACGATAGGTATCTTCTGAGAAGTCCTCGTGTCCTGGCGTATCGAGGATATTCACACGCTTACCATCGTAGTCAAACTGCATAACAGATGAAGTAACGGAAATCCCACGTTGCTTCTCGATGTCCATCCAGTCAGACTTGGCAAAAGTCCCTGTTTTCTTTCCTTTAACCGTACCAGCCTCACGAATCTCGCCCCCAAAGTAGAGCAACTGCTCAGTAATGGTTGTTTTCCCCGCGTCCGGGTGAGAGATAATGGCAAAGGTACGACGTTTCTTAATTTCTTCTTGAATATTCATAAGTTCTCTTTCTTTGATTCTCTATTTTTCTTGTTTCGATATCTAAGAATGATTTTTACATTGGATTTTACCATTCCTTTCAACACTCCATTATATCGGATTTTAGCATTTTTTTCAATTTCTATTTTATGTCAGACACTGCTAAAGTAGAACAATTCCCCTTGCAATTTTTCAAATAAATGTTACAATAAATATAGAAAAAGGTGTTGCGACAACAACACCCCACAGAGCCGTTTAAGACGGTGGCTGTAATTACATAACTAAAAAATAGCTCGTTAACTCGCCAAAGTTAGGACGGCTATTTTTTTGTCTCTTTTACCAATTCAAGGATGAACTTTAGGAGCGTGATAACAAAGTTACCAGCTACAAACATGAGTGTCAAAGCCTCAAAAGGGGACAAATCTGGTTACTCCTTTCTACTAAGATTTTACAGGTTCTGCACATAAGCATCACCATCCTTTCGATTTCGTAACCACCGTCTTCACTTCTCTGTTAAACTATTGTACCATATATTTTCCCCTTTGAAATCCGCTTTTCAAATAAATCATCATCAAAATCCGTTCTCCATCCTATACCTGTCTTTTTTCACCTTTCCTTCCCTTATTTATAGGAAAATATGGTAAAATAGAACAGACTAAAAATCATCATTTCACGAAAGGATGCAAGATGAAAATTACGCAAGAAGAGGTAACACACGTTGCCAATCTTTCAAAATTAAGATTCTCTGAAGAAGAAACTGCTGCCTTTGCGACTACCTTGTCTAAGATTGTTGACATGGTTGAATTGCTGGGCGAAGTCGACACAACTGGTGTCGCACCTACTACGACCATGGCTGACCGCAAGACTGTACTCCGCCCTGATGTGGCTGAAGAAGGGACAGACCGTGATCGCTTGTTTAAAAACGTACCTGAAAAAGATAACTACTATATCAAGGTACCAGCTATCCTAGACGATGGAGGAGATGCCTAATGACTTTCAACAATAAAACAATTGAAGACTTGCACAATCTCCTTGTTTCTAAGGAAATTTCTGCAACAGAATTAACCCAAGCCACGCTTGAAGATATCAAGTCTCGCGAGACAGCTATCAACGCTTTTGTCACCATCGCTGAGGAGCAAGCTCTTGCTCAAGCCAAAGCCATTGATGAAGCTGGAATTGATGCTGATAATGTCCTTTCAGGAATTCCACTTGCTGTTAAGGATAATATCTCTACAGACGGAATTCTCACAACTGCTGCCTCAAAAATGCTCTACAACTATGAGCCAATCTTTGATGCGACTGCTGTTACCAATGCAAAAGCGAAAGGTATGATTGTCGTCGGAAAAACCAACATGGACGAATTTGCAATGGGTGGTTCAGGTGAAACTTCACACTATGGTGCGACTAAAAACGCTTGGGACCACAGCAAGGTTCCTGGTGGTTCATCAAGTGGTTCTGCCGCAGCTGTAGCTTCTGGACAAGTCCGCTTGTCACTTGGTTCTGATACGGGTGGCTCTATCCGCCAACCTGCTGCCTTCAACGGAATCGTTGGTCTCAAACCAACCTACGGAACAGTTTCACGTTTCGGTCTCATTGCCTTTGGTAGTTCATTAGACCAGATTGGACCTTTTGCTCCTACTGTTAAGGAAAATGCTCTCTTGCTCAACGCTATTGCCAGCGAAGATGCCAAAGACTCTACTTCTGCTCCTATCCGCATTGCCGACTTTACTTCAAAAATTGGCCAAGACATCAAGGGCATGAAAATCGCTTTGCCTAAGGAATACCTCGGTGAAGGAATTAACCCAGAAGTTAAAGAAACTATCATCAACGCAGCTAAACACTTTGAGAAACTTGGTGCTATCGTCGAAGAAGTCAGCCTGCCTCACTCTAAATACGGTGTTGCCGTTTACTACATCATCGCTTCATCAGAAGCTTCATCAAACTTGCAACGCTTTGACGGTATCCGTTACGGCTACCGCGCAGAGGATGCGACAAATCTTGATGAAATCTATGTAAACAGCCGTAGCCAAGGTTTTGGTGAAGAGGTGAAACGCCGTATCATGCTAGGTACTTTCAGCCTTTCATCAGGTTACTACGATGCTTACTACAAGAAGGCTGGTCAGGTTCGTACCCTTATCATTCAAGATTTCGAAAAAGTCTTTGCAGATTATGACTTGATTTTGGGGCCAACTGCACCAAGTGTTGCCTATGACTTGGATTCTCTCAACCACGACCCAGTTGCCATGTACTTGGCTGACCTCTTGACCATACCTGTAAACTTAGCTGGTCTCCCAGGAATTTCGATTCCTGCTGGATTCTCTCAAGGTCTACCTGTCGGTCTGCAATTGATTGGTCCTAAGTACTCTGAGGAAACCATTTACCAAGCTGCTGCTGCCTTTGAAGCAACAACAGACTACCACAAACAACAACCCATGATTTTTGGAGGTGATAACTAATGAACTTTGAAACAGTCATTGGACTTGAAGTCCACGTAGAGCTCAACACCAATTCAAAAATCTTCTCACCTACTTCTGCCCACTTTGGAAATGACCAAAATGCCAACACTAACGTGATTGACTGGTCTTTCCCAGGAGTTCTGCCAGTTCTCAATAAAGGTGTTGTCGACGCCGGTATCAAGGCAGCTCTTGCCCTCAACATGGACATCCACAAAAAGATGCACTTTGACCGCAAGAACTACTTCTACCCTGATAATCCTAAAGCCTACCAAATTTCTCAGTTTGATGAACCAATCGGTTATAAGGGCTGGATTGAAGTTGAGCTAGAAGACGGTACCACCAAGAAAATCGGTATCGAACGCGCCCACTTAGAGGAAGACGCTGGTAAAAACACCCACGGTACAGATGGTTACTCTTATGTTGACCTCAACCGCCAAGGTGTGCCCTTGATTGAGATTGTATCTGAAGCCGATATGCGTTCGCCAGAAGAAGCCTACGCTTATCTGACAGCCCTCAAGGAAGTTATCCAGTACGCTGGCATTTCTGACGTTAAGATGGAAGAAGGTTCTATGCGT
This sequence comes from Streptococcus sp. 3705, assembly GCF_013277145.1. Classification (GTDB taxonomy): domain Bacteria; phylum Bacillota; class Bacilli; order Lactobacillales; family Streptococcaceae; genus Streptococcus. The sequence goes on from NZ_VMMJ01000001.1 coordinate 72,238, forward strand.
GTGGATGCCAACATCTCCCTTCGTCCGTATGGTCAAGAGAAATTCGGTACCAAGACAGAGTTGAAGAACCTCAACTCCTTCTCAAATGTTCGTAAAGGTCTTGAATACGAAGTCCAACGCCAAGCCGAAATCCTACGCTCAGGTGGTCAAATCCGTCAAGAAACACGCCGTTACGATGAAGCTAACAAGGCAACTATCCTCATGCGTGTCAAAGAAGGCGCTGCTGACTACCGCTACTTCCCAGAACCAGACCTACCACTCTTTGAAATCTCAGACGAGTGGATTGAGAAAATGCGGACTGAATTGCCAGAATTTCCAAAAGAACGCCGTGCTCGCTACGTATCTGACCTTGGCTTGTCAGACTACGATGCTAGTCAGCTGACTGCCAATAAAGTCACTTCTGATTTCTTTGAAAAAGCTGTCGCCCTAGGTGGTGATGCCAAACAAGTCTCTAACTGGCTCCAAGGTGAAGTTGCTCAGTTCTTGAACGCCGAAGGCAAGACACTAGAACAAATCGAATTGACACCAGAAAACTTAGTAGAAATGATTGCCATCATCGAAGACGGCACGATCTCTTCTAAGATTGCCAAGAAAGTCTTTGTCCACCTAGCTAAAAATGGCGGTGGTGCGCGTGAATACGTTGAAAAAGCAGGTATGGTTCAAATTTCAGATCCAGATGTCCTGATTCCAATCATTCATCAAGTCTTCGCAGATAATGAAGCAGCCGTTGCCGACTTCAAGTCAGGAAAACGCAATGCAGACAAGGCCTTCACAGGATTCCTTATGAAAGCAACCAAAGGCCAAGCCAACCCACAAGTTGCCCTTAAACTACTTGCCCAAGAATTGGCGAAGTTGAAAGAAGATTAATATGTAAAAGAAACCAGCCCTGAGGTTGGTTTTTTCGCTCCTACCATGTCCCAATAACTATTTTGGCTTTATTTCCAGAAGATTTTATGGTAAAATGAAGAGTAATAATATTTATTAAAGAGGTAAAAACATGATTGAAGCAAGCAAATTGAAAGCTGGTATGACATTTGAAACTGCAGACGGAAAATTGATCCGCGTTTTGGAAGCTAGCCACCACAAACCAGGTAAAGGGAACACAATCATGCGTATGAAATTACGTGATGTCCGTACTGGTTCTACTTTTGATACAAGCTACCGTCCAGAAGAAAAATTCGAACAAGCTATTATCGAGACTGTTCCAGCTCAATACTTGTACAAAATGGATGAAACTGCCTACTTCATGAACACTGAAACTTACGACCAATACGAAATCCCAGTCGTAAACGTTGAAAATGAATTGCTTTACATCCTTGAAAACTCTGATGTGAAAATCCAATTCTACGGAACTGAAGTGATCGGTGTAACTGTACCAACTACTGTTGAATTGACAGTCGCTGAAACACAACCATCTATCAAAGGTGCTACTGTTACAGGTTCTGGTAAACCAGCGACTATGGAAACTGGACTTGTTGTCAACGTTCCTGACTTCATCGAAGCTGGACAAAAATTGATCATCAACACTGCAGAAGGAACTTACGTTTCTCGTGCCTAATCTCTAGAAAGAGGTCATTCTATGGGAATTGAAGAACAATTTGGCGAAATCGTTATCGCTCCACGTGTACTTGAAAAAATCATTGCCATCGCAACTGCTAAAGTTGATGGTGTCCACTCATTTTCAAATAAATCCGTATCTGACACCCTATCAAAACTCTCTCTTGGTCGTGGCGTCTACTTAAAAGAAAGCAACGAAGAGCTAACTGCTGACATCTATCTCTACCTTGAGTACGGTGTGAAAGTACCTAAAGTTGCTATGGCTATCCAAAAAGCTGTTAAGGACGCTGTTCGTAATATGGCTGATGTGGAACTTTCTATTGTCAATATTCACGTTGCGGGAATCGTTCCGGATAAAACTCCGAAACCAGAGTTGAAAGATCTGTTTGACGAGGACTTCCTCAATGACTAGTCCACTATTAGAATCCAGACGCGAACTTCGTAAATGCGCTTTTCAAGCTCTCATGAGCCTTGAATTCGACACAGATATGGAAACAGCTTGTCGCTTTGCCTACACGCATGACCGTGAAGATGCAGATGTGCAAATCCCTGCCTTTCTTCTGAACTTGGTTTCTGGCGTTCAAGCTCAAAAAGACGAGTTGGATAAACAAATCAACCAGCACCTCAAGTCAGGCTGGACAGTTGAACGCTTGACCTTGGTCGAAAAAAACTTACTACGCTTAGGAATCTTTGAAATCACATCATTTGATACACCTCAGCTGGTAGCAGTCAATGAAGCCATTGAACTCGCTAAGAATTTTTCAGATCAAAAATCAGCCCGTTTTATCAATGGACTGCTTAGTCAATTTGTAACTGAAGAAAATGAATAATCAAAAAGGTGTTTGGTCTTCCAGGCACCTTTTGACTTTCCCCTCTGCACAGAGTAATACTCTTCGAAAATCTCTTCAAACCGCGTCAACGTCGCCTTGTCGTATAGATGTTACTGACTTNNCAGTGTTTTGAGCAGCCTGCAGCTAGTTTCCTAGTTTGCTCTTTGATTTTCATTGAGTATAAGAAGCACATAAAAACTAGAACTGACTGCCAGTTCTAGTTTTTATATTAGTATTTTCTAAATCGTTGATAGCGTTCTTCCAACAACTCTTCTAACGATTTTTGTGAAAGTAGGGCTAGCTCAGCTTGGAGTTCTTTTTTAACATTCTTAATCAGTTCTTTACTAGAAAGTCCTGCTTCAGAAATCACTTTATCCACCACGTCCATTTCTAACAACTCGTGTGAAGTGATTTTCATCAACTCTGCTGCTTCCATGGCACGACTGCCATCCTTCCATAGAATAGAAGCAAAACCTTCTGGACTGAGAATGGCATAGATAGAATTTTCCAGCATCCAAACACGGTCTGCGACTGCTAGAGCCAGAGCCCCTCCTGAACCACCTTCACCAATAATGATAGCGATAATCGGAACTTTCAGGTCACTCATTTCCATGAGATTGCGAGCAATAGCTTCCCCCTGTCCACGTTCTTCCGCTCCGACACCAGGATAGGCACCTGCTGTATTGATAAAGGTCACCACTGGACGGCCAAATTTTTCAGCTTGTTTCATCAACCGTAGAGCCTTGCGGTAGCCTTCTGGATGCGGTTGCCCAAAATTCCGCTTGAGGTTATCTTGTAAACTCTTGCCTTTTTGGATACCAACCACTGTTACAGCTTGGTCTCCAAGCCATCCGATACCACCAACAACTGCACCATCGTCACGAAAAGAACGGTCACCGTGTAATTGGATAAATTCATCAAAAATGCCTGTCGCAAAGTCCAAGGTTGTCAAGCGACTCTGCTCACGCGCTTCTCTGACTATTTTTGCAATATTCATCTAGGACTCCTTCCATGCAATCTGACTAGGCTTGCAATCGTATCTGGCAAGTCTCTTCTTTTAACGATAGCATCCACAAATCCATGCTCCAATAGGAATTCTGCCTTTTGGAAATCCTCAGGCAAGCTTTCACGAACCGTATTTTCAATCACACGACGCCCAGCAAAACCAACCAAGCTCTGTGGTTCAGCTAGAATGATATCACCTTCCATAGCGAAAGAAGCTGTCACACCACCTGTCGTTGGATCTGTTAAAATGGTCAGGTAAAAAAGACCTGCATTTGAATGGCGTTTAACTGCTGCAGAAATCTTGGCCATCTGCATGAGACTCATGATTCCTTCCTGCATACGGGCTCCACCAGAGGCTGTGAAGAGAACAACTGGCAATTTTTCGACAGTCGCATACTCAAACAAACGAGTGATTTTTTCACCTACAACCGTACCCATAGAAGCCATGATAAAGTTGGAATCCATAATCCCAAGAGCCACAGTCTGACCTTTAATAAGAGCAGTTCCTGTCACAACAGCTTCGTCCAGACCTGTTTTTTCACGCATAGATGCCAGTTTCTTTTGGTAACCAGGGAAATGCAAGGGATCCTTGCTTTCAATCCCTGTAAACAATTCCTTGAAAGTTCCCATATCAATTGTCAAAGCCAAGCGTTCTTGGGCAGAAATACGAAAGGTATAGCTACATTGTGGACAGATACGCTCACTTCCCAGATCTTTCTGATAGATGGTATGCTTACAACCCGGACACTTAGAAAATAATTCATCTGGAACCTCTGGCTTAGCTTGAGGTTTTTCCCTAACCGAACGATTGGGATTGATTCGAATATACTTATCTTTTTTACTAAATAGAGCCATTGATTCCCCTTTTCGGTTTAAACTCTTGAAGTCATTTTATTCTTTTTCTTGATATTTAGGTAAGAAGGTTTCCATTAAGAAGGAAGTATCGTAATCTCCAGCAATGACATTGCGATCTGAAATAAGGTCAAGCTGGAAATCAGCATTGGTCTGCACCCCTTCAATCTCTAATTCATAGAGGGCACGTTGCATTTTCATCAAGGCATCAAAACGATTTTCACCATGAACGATGATTTTAGCAATCATACTATCATAATAGGGTGGTATGGTATAGCCTGGATAAACTGCTGAATCCACGCGCAAGCCAACTCCACCACTTGGCAGATAGAGATTGGTAATCTTACCTGGACTTGGAGCAAAGTTAAAGGCTGGGTTTTCTGCATTGATCCGACACTCGATGGCATGACCGCGTAGGACAATATCTTCTTGCTTAACAGACAAAGGCTGACCTGTCGCAATGCGAATCTGTTCCTTAACGATATCCACACCTGAAACAAATTCTGTTACTGGATGTTCTACTTGTACACGAGTATTCATTTCCATGAAGTAGAAGTTGCTACTGGCTTCATCAAGCAGAAATTCAATGGTCCCTGCATTCTCATAGCCAACAGACTCTGCAGCTCGAACAGCAGCAGCACCGATTTCATGGCGTAGCGTTTTCCCGATTGCAATCGAAGGACTTTCTTCCAAAACCTTTTGGTTATTCCGTTGAAGAGAACAATCCCGTTCCCCCAAGTGAATCACATTTCCGTGTTCGTCTCCTAGGATTTGAACCTCAATGTGACGAGCTGGATAGATAACTCGTTCTATATACATGGCACCATTGCCATAATTGGCCTTGGCCTCACTAGAGGCAGTTTCAAAGGCTGATACGAGGTCTTCTGGTTTTTCAACCTTACGAATCCCTTTACCACCTCCACCTGCTGAAGCCTTAAGCATAACAGGATAGCCAATTTTTTCAGCAACAGTCAAAGCTTCTTCAGAGTTATGCACTTCTCCATCCGAACCTGGAATGACTGGCACGCCTGCTTTAATCATCTGAGCACGCGCATTGATCTTATCCCCCATCATATCCATAACATGACCAGATGGGCCGATAAACTTGATACCAACTTCTTCACACATGGTTGCAAATTTGGAATTTTCACTGAGAAATCCAAAACCTGGGTGAATGGCTTCTGCCTCAGTCAAGACTGCAGCTGATAGAACCGCATTGATATTGAGATAAGACTCTGTTGCCTTGCCAGGGCCGATACAAACCGCTTCATCTGCCAAAAGCGTATGAAGGGCTTCCTTATCAGCAGTTGAATAAACCGCCACCGTCGCAATCCCCAATTCACGCGCCGCACGGATAATCCGAACCGCAATTTCACCACGATTGGCAATTAAAATTTTTCGAAACATGGAGAACCTCCTTAGTTCCCTATTGCAAAGGTAAGAGTACCACTAGCTGCAAGCTTGCCATCCACTTCAGCCTTTGCTTCAACCACAGCAATGGTACCGCGACGTTTTACAAACGTTGCCGTCATAACTAATTGGTCGCCTGGTACAACTTGCTTCTTGAACTTAACCTTGTCCATACCAGCGTAAAAGACCAGTTTCCCCTTATTTTCAGGTTTTGACAACTCCAAAACACCAGCTGTTTGCGCCAAGGCTTCCATAATCAGAACACCTGGCATAACTGGGTATTGAGGAAAATGGCCGTTAAAGAAGGGCTCATTGATGGTCACATTTTTGATGGCAACAATGGTGTCCTCGCTCACTTCCAAGACACGGTCCACTAGGAGCATAGGATAACGGTGGGGAAGGGCTTCTTTGATTCCTTGAATATCGATCATTTGATTCGTACCAATCCTTTACCAAACTCAACCATTTCTTCGTTAGAAACGAGAATTTCTGTTACCACACCATCCTTAGGTGCAGGAATTTCATTCATGACTTTCATGGCTTCGATAATTACCAATGTTTGACCTTTTTTAACACTATCACCAACTGTTACAAAGGCAGGTTTATCTGGACCAGCAGCCAAGTAAGCTACCCCAACAAGTGGGCTCTCTACAAGATCTCCCTCAGCAGCCACATTTGTTTCAGCTGGCGCCGAAGTTGCTTCCACTACAGTTTCTTCTGGAGCAGATGTAGGTGCCACTGGACTCGGTGTTGCTAGAACGGGTGCTGGAGCAACTTGAGATGCAGCTTCAGACACCAGTCTCGCTTCATTCTTGCTAAACTGCAACTCATCCGTCCCATTTTTATAAGAAAATTCTCTCAAACTTGATTGGTCAAATTGGGCCATCAAGTCTTTAATATCGTTTAAATTCATACTTATTCATTCTCCCAACGTTTGAAAGCAAGAACTGCATTGTGGCCACCAAAACCAAAAGTATTTGAAATAGCGTATGGAATTTCTTGCTCCAAGCCTTGTCCATAAACGACATTGGCTTCGATATAATCTGATACTTCACTTGTTCCAGCTGTCATTGGTACAAAGTTATGACGCATAGCCTCGATGGTGACAATAGCTTCTACTGCACCTGCAGCACCCAGCAAATGTCCTGTGAAAGACTTGGTTGATGATACAGGCACTTCCTTACCAAGAACAGCTACGATCGCACCACTTTCTCCTTTTTCATTAGCAGGAGTTGACGTTCCGTGAGCATTGACATAGGCTACTTGCTCTGGAGAAATCTCAGCTTCTTCCAAGGCTAGTTTGATGGCCTTGATAGCTCCCTGACCTTCTGGATGTGGTGAAGTCATGTGGTAGGCATCACAAGTATTTCCGTAACCAACCACTTCAGCAAGGATAGTAGCCCCACGTTTTTCCGCGTGTTCAAGACTTTCAAGAACCAACATCCCTGAACCTTCTCCCATGACAAAACCATTTCTGTCCTTATCAAATGGGATAGAAGCACGAGCTGGATCCTCTGTAGTAGAGAGAGCTGTCAAGGCTTGGAAACCAGCAATAGCAAAAGGTGTAATAGAAGCTTCTGAACCACCTACCAACATAACATCTTGGAAACCAAATTTAATTGAGCGGAAGGCATCCCCAATCGCATCATTTGATGAAGCGCAGGCAGTATTGATGGATTTACAAACACCGTTTGCTCCAAAACGCATAGCAACATTTCCTGAAGCCATATTTGGCAAGGCTTTTGGAAGGGTCAATGGTTTCACACGTTTTGGTCCTTTTTCGTTGAGACGAAGCACTTGATCTTCAATTTCCTTGATTCCACCAATACCAGAGGCCACAATAACACCAAAACGATCCTTGTCAAGAGTCTCTACATCAAGACCTGCATGATTAACAGCCTCTTGAGCTGCATACAAGGCATATAAAGAATAGTTATCAAAACGGTTGGTATCTTTTTTTACAAAGTATTTATCAAAAGGAAAATCTTGGATTTCTGCCGCATTATGCACATCAAAGTCACTGTGATCAAATTTTGTTATTTGACCAATTCCGATTTTTCCAGTTGTCAAACTATTCCAAAATTCTTCTGGTGTATTTCCGATTGGAGATGTCACTCCATAACCTGTTACTACTACACGATTTAGTTTCATCTTTTTTACCTCTAGCTTCTGCTACATACTGAGGCCGCCATCAATGGCAACCACTTGACCAGTTAGATAATCTTGGCCTGCTAAAAATACTGTCAAATCTGCAACCTGTCCTGCCTGCCCAAATGCTTTCATAGGAATTTGCGCCAGCATGGCATCTTTTACCTTGTCTGATAGAACAGCTGTCATATCGGACTCAATCATTCCAGGTGCGATAGCATTAACCCTGATATTGCGATTGGCCACTTCACGCGCCACAGACTTGGTAAAACCAATCAAACCAGCCTTAGAAGCAGCATAGTTAGCTTGACCAATATTTCCCATCAAACCAACAACACTAGACATATTAATGATAGCACCTTCTCTGGCTTTCATCATCGGTTTCAAGACTGATTGTGTCATGTTAAAGGCACCAGTCAGATTCACTTTAAGCACTTTTTCAAAATCCGATTCTGTCATCTTGAGCATCAGGGTATCTTGGGTAATTCCTGCATTGTTGATCAAAACGTCTACTGAACCCAGCTCTGCAATAGCTTGCTCAACCATACGCTTAGCGTCTGCAAAATCTGATACATCTCCTGAAATGGGAACCACCTTGACACCGTAGTCTGAAAACTCAGCGAGCAATTCTTCTGAAATTGCACCACGACTGTTTAAGACAATGTTGGCTCCTGCTTGAGCAAACTTGTGGGCAATGGCAAGACCAATCCCACGACTCGAACCTGTAATAAAGATATTTTTATTTTTTAGTTGCATTCTTTTCTCCTGTTTCCTCTTATATTTGTGGGAGAAGGGATTACTCGTTTTCTAGCAAGGCTTCCAAACTCGCCTGTTCTTCAACATTAGCTAGTTTAGCCGTTTTATCAATTTTTTTGACAAAGCCTGACAAGACTTTCCCCGGTCCAATCTCGATAAAGTTGGTTACTCCTGCTTCTTGCATAACTGCAATACTTTCATAAAAACGAACTGGTTCCTTGACCTGACGCGTCAAGAGTTGAGCAATGTCTTCTTTTTTCATAACTGTAGCTTCTGTATTGCCGACTAGGAGACAAGTGAAATCTGAAAAACTTACCTGAGCTAGAGTTTCAGCTAGTTTCTGACTAGCAGGCTCAAGGAGAGCGGTATGAAAGGGACCTGAAACCTTGAGAGGAATCAAGCGTTTGGCACCTGCTTCCTGCAAGAGTTCAACAGCTCGGTCAACTGCAACCACTTCTCCACCAATCACAATTTGTGCAGGTGTATTATAGTTGGCTGGGGTAACCACTCCAAGTTCAGAAGCTTTTTGACAGGCTTCTTCAATGACCTCTACTGGTGTATTGAGAACAGCCACCATCTTGCCAGAGCCAGCAGGAGCCGCTTCTTCCATGAATGCTCCACGCTTAGCGACCAAGGATACCGCATCTTCAAAATCCAAGGCGCCACTGGCCACCAAGGCAGAATATTCTCCAAGGGACAAACCAGCAACCATATCAGGCTGATAGCCCTTTTCTTGCAATAAACGGTAGATAGCAACCGAAGTCGCTAGAATAGCTGGTTGCGTATAGCGGGTCTGATTGAGTTTTTCTTCTTCTGTATCGATGAGATGACGCAAATCATAACCAAGAACCTGACTGGCTTGATCAATCGTTTCTTTGACAATCGGATACTGATCATAGAGATCCCGTCCCATCCCTAGATACTGGGCACCTTGACCAGCAAATAAAAAGGCTGTTTTAGTCATTTCTTACAACTCCTGCCCAACGAGAGGCTTCTTCTTGAATTTTCTTAGCTGCTCCATAGTACAAATCTTTTAGGATTTCTTCAACGGTTTCTTCTTTGGAAACAAGGCCTGCGATTTGACCTGCCATAACAGATCCACCATCCACATCACCGTGAACAACTGCTTTGGCTAGGGCACCTGCTCCCATTTGTTCAAAAATTTCTAAATCAGGATTTTCTTGTTTAAAGGCATCTTTTTCAGCTTTTTCAAAATCACGAGTCAACTGATTTTTAATTGCACGAACAGCATGTCCAAAGTGTTGAGCTGAAATCGTAGTATCAATATCTCTAGCTTTTAAAATCTTGGCCTTGTAATTTGGATGGGCATTAGACTCTTTTGCAACGACAAAACGAGTTCCAACCTGAACAGCCTCTGCACCTAGCATAAAGCCAGCTGCAGCACCTTCACCATCCGCAATCCCTCCTGCCGCAATAACAGGAATAGATACAGCTGTGGCTACCTGTCGCACCAAGGTCATGGTTGTTAATTTGCCAATGTGTCCCCCAGCTTCCATTCCTTCTGCAATAACAGCGTCCGCACCGATTTTTTCCATTCGTTTAGCTAGGGCAACACTTGGTACAACAGGAATGACTGTGATCCCGGCTTCATGGAAACGTTCCATGTATTTACCAGGATTTCCTGCGCCTGTTGTCACTACCTTAACACCTTCCTCGATAACAAGGTCTACAATATCTTCCACAAAGGGAGACAAGAGCATGATGTTGACACCAAAGGGTTTATCCGTTAACGATTTAATCTTGTCAATATTTGCCTTGACGACTTCTTTCGGGGCATTTCCCCCACCAATAATCCCTAGTCCTCCAGCCTTGGAAACAGCCCCTGCCAAATCACCATCAGCAACCCAGGCCATTCCTCCTTGGAAAATAGGATACTCAATGTTCAATAATTCTGTAATACGCGTTTTCATAGTGCCTCCATCGTTTCTTGCTTACGTAATAGTTCGATACCGTCATAATTTGACAATCAAACTATTGCCTAAACAAGAGGGAGCGGGTTTCCCTACTCCTTCTATTCATATTCTGCTTATTTTGTTTGCTCTTCAACGTAGGCAACCAAGTCACCAACTGTTTTCAAGTCATCTTCTGCTTCGATTTGGATATCAAAAGCATCTTCGATTTCTGAGATTACTTGGAACAAGTCCAATGAATCTGCGTCCAAATCATCAAAAGTTGATTCAAGTGTTACTTCTGATGCGTCTTTTCCAAGTTCTTCAACGATAATTTCTTGTACTTTTTCAAATACTGCCATGATAGGACTCCTTTAAAATAAATAGTTTTTTATAACAATGTGTTCACCACATGATTACCTAAATTGTAAGAATGAGTGTGCCCCAGGTCAAGCCTCCACCGAAGCCTGATAGCAGAACAGTCTGGCTACCATCTAAAGGGATGAGACCTTGTTCTACACACTCTGAAAGTAAAATCGGGATACTGGCTGCACTGGTATTGCCATATTCCATCATATTGGCTGGAAGTTTGGCTCGGTCAACACCAATTTTTCTAGCCATCTTATCCAAAATACGGAGATTAGCCTGATGCAGTAGCAGATAATCCAAGTCTGTCGCCTCTATAGGAGATTCATCAATAGTCTGCTTGATAGACTTGGCTACATCTCGAATGGCAAAATCAAAGACTGCGCGTCCATCCATCTTCAAAAATGAATCTGCATTTTCTTGATCTGAAAATGGAGAATGCAGGCCTGAATGTCCATAAGTTAGACACTCGCTTCGTGAACCATCGCTATTGAGACTCTCCGCTAGGAAATGTTGCTTATCGCTAGCTTCTAACAAGACGCCACCAGCACCATCTCCAAACAAAACAGCTGTTGATCGGTCCGACCAATCGACTGCCTTAGAGAGGGTTTCACTACCAATCACCAAGCCTTTTTGAAAGCGACCAGAAGCGATAAACTTTTCAGCAGTTGAAAGAGCAAATACAAATCCACTGCAAGCTGCTGTTAGGTCAAAAGCAAAGGCCTTATTAGCACCAATATTAGCTTGAACACGAGCAGCTGTAGAGGGCATCATCGAATCTGGAGTGATGGTAGCTAGGATAATGAAATCCAACTCCTCCCCTGTGATTCCAGCTTTTGCCATCAGTTTCTTGGCAACTTCTGTAGCCAAATCACTAGTAGATTCTGTTCTTGAAATATGCCTTTGTCGTATTCCCGTCCGACTTGAAATCCACTCATCATTGGTATCCATAATCTGAGCCAAATCATGATTTGTAACCACTTGCTCTGGCACATAATGAGCAACCTGGCTTATTTTTGCAAAAGCCATTATCTCAAATCCTCCAAAAATTGATAAAGATTGGTCAAACCTTTGCTCATAACCTCAATTTCTTGCTTACTCATACCATCAATGATTTTTTCAACCATGGCCTTGTGGAAACGTTTATGTAGCCTATGAACCAAGCGACCTTTCTTTGTCAAATGCAGATGTACCACACGACGATCATGTTCTGAACGAATGCGTTCAATGTAACCCTTGCGTTCGAGATTATTCAAACTAGTCGTAACGGTCCCAAGAGTCACCATCAACTCTTTTGACACTTTACTTGGTGTCACGTCTGGGAATTTCCCAATCACATCAATCGTATGCATTTCTTTGATGGAGATATCCTTGAAACGACTACCCCTCAAGCTCACTTCCTCAATGACAAGGACATTGTTAAATATAGATGTTAAATATTCATTAATTCGTTGGTAGTCCAATCTTTCTTTCCCTCCTTCTCAAAAAAACTTTTACAATCAAAACATTTGACAAGAGAATTATATCAAAGTTCAAAGAATGATGCAAGTATTTTTTTATTTTCCTGTAAATTTAGGTCTTCTTCTCTCAGAATGGGCCCGCACTCCTTCTTTGAAATCCTCTGTTTGAGCTAAGGATTCCTGTAGGTTCAGTTCTAAAGTAGCGTAATCCTGCCAGTCTTTAAATTGGCTCTCCCAAACCAACTTTTTAATGGCTGCATAGGAATTACTTGAACCACGTCTTAATTTTTTAAGAAGCTGTTCTCTCGTCTTTTCAAATTTTTCAGCTTCAGAAACGCGGTAAACCAGTCCCCATTCTAGGGCTTTTTCTGCGGTTAAAGCCTCTCCTGTCATGGCTAATTGAGTTGCACGCGTCACACCGATACTGCGGCTCAAGAGATGAATTCCTCCTGCATCTGGAGCCAAGCCGACGCCAACAAAGGCTTGGATAAATTTAGCCTTATCCGTTGCAAGACAGAAATCTGCCGCAACAGCCATATTGGCTGCGGCACCTGCAACAGCACCGTCAACTTCCATTAAAATAGGTTTGGCTATTTGCTTGATTTTATAGGAAATCGTATTGACCAACTCTGCGATTTTTGTCAATGATGGAATATCATCCTCATCCACTGCCCGCTTCATCTCTACCAAATCTCCCCCAACTGAAAAGACTTTGCCATTGGCATTGATTAAGATAAAATGCACAGCCGGATCCTCTTCTGCCAAAGTCAGGGCTTCTAAAATCTCCTCACACATGGAAATATGAAAGCCATTTGCAACCTCAGGACGGTTCAAGGTAAGGATTGCCAAATCCTCTTCAAGTTGATAAATAATATGTTCCATCTGGACTCCTTTTTGTTTTTATAAGCAAGTTATACTCTTCGAAAATCTCTTCAAACCACATCAGCTTCGCCTTGCCGTAGGTATAGTTACTGACTTCGTCAGTTCTATCCACAACCTCAAAACAGTGCTTTGAGCAGTCTGCGGCTAGCTTCCTAGTTTGCCCTTTGATTTTCATTGAACATTAAATTATTTTATTTTCAAAGTATATCTTTTTTAGGAACAGAAAGCAAGAAAAAATTGACTGAAAGTGTCTCAGCCGATTGGAAAGGCGCGCTTTAGGCTAGAAAACATCTTATTTTCCAGATTGAAAAAAGGCTTTCTTTCTGCTATAATCGTATAAAATACTTACTTTAGGAGTTCTTATGAAAGTTGTTAAATTTGGAGGTAGCTCTCTTGCCTCTGCTAGTCAATTAGAAAAAGTTTTAAACATCGTAAAAAGCGATCCAGAGCGTCGTTTTGTAGTTGTTTCTGCACCAGGAAAACGCAATGCTGAAGATACTAAGGTTACGGATGCCTTGATTAAATACTACCGCGACTATGTTGCTGGTAACGATATTAGCAAGAGCCAAAACTGGATTATCGACCGCTATGCTGCTATGGTTAGTGAATTAGGACTGAAACCAGCTGTGCTAGAGAAAATTTCAAAAAGCATTCGTGCCTTGGCAAGTCTTCCTATCGAAGAAAATGAATTTCTCTACGACACTTTCCTAGCAGCCGGTGAAAACAACAATGCTAAATTGATCGCAGCCTACTTTAATCAAAATGGGATTGATGCACGCTATGTTCACCCTAGAGAAGCTGGTATTGTGGTCACAAGTGAACCTGGTCACGCTCGCATTATTCCATCAAGTTATGACAAGATTGAGGAATTGACAAATGCAAATGAAGTCCTTGTCATTCCTGGTTTCTTTGGAGTTACTAAGGAAAATCAAATCTGTACCTTCTCACGTGGAGGATCAGACATTACAGGTTCTATCATTGCTGCCGGTGTTAAGGCAGACCTCTATGAAAACTTTACGGATGTTGATGGTATCTTTGCAGCCCACCCAGGTATTATCCACCAACCACACTCGATTCCTGAGTTGACCTACCGTGAAATGCGTGAGTTGGCCTATGCAGGATTCTCAGTTCTTCATGACGAAGCCCTTCTTCCTGCCTACCGTGGAAAAATTCCTCTGGTTATCAAGAATACCAACAACCCTGACCATCCAGGTACTCGTATCGTTCTAAAACACAGTAGTGATGAATTTCCAGTTGTGGGAATTGCTGGTGACTCAGGCTTTGTCAGCATCAACATGTCGAAATACCTTATGAACCGCGAGGTTGGATTCGGCCGCAAGGTTCTACAAATCCTTGAAGACCTTAACATCGGTTGGGAACATATGCCAACAGGTATCGACGATCTTTCAATCATTCTCCGTTCTCGCGAACTAACTCCTATCAAGGAAGAAGAAATCCTGCGTCAGTTGGTTCAGAAGGCTGAAGTAGACCATGCAGAAATCGAACACGACCTTTCTATCATTATGATTGTTGGAGAAAAGATGAAGAGTCATATCGGAGTCACTGCTACTGCGACACGCGCTCTATCTGAAAACAAGATCAACATCCAGATGATGTCTCAAGGTTCTAGTGAAGTTTCTATCATGTTTGTTGTCAATAAAGACCAAGAGAAAGCAGCTATTAAAGCCCTCTACAATGCCTTTTTTGGAGAAAGTAAGGAAGACTAATCATGGCCCAATCTCTTAATAAAACAGTGCTTCTCAGCACGACAGGCACTTCCTACCTCTCTATCGCTGGAAAAGTTGGGAAATTCCTTGTCGGAGATCAAGCCTTAGAATTTTACCCAGACGTCAATGTCGAACAATTTATCCAGATTCCTTGGGGGCATATCAATCAGATTGGAGCCAATGTCACTGGACGAAAAATCAGTCGCCACTTCGAAGTCTTTACAGACAAAGGAAAATTCCTCTTTGCTTCAAAAGACTCAGGTGCTATTCTCAAAATTGCACGCGAAAAACTGGGCAATGACAAGGTCGTCAAACTTCCTACCCTGATTCAGACAATTAGCCAAAAATTTAAAAATCTATTTGCAAAAAAGTAGAAACTTTAGTATAATCATAGCAACGGATAAGTAGGTTATCTTCTTCTTTCAGAAAGTCTGCGGGTGCTGCGAGCAGATAGGAGGGATAGGTGAAATTCTACCGTTAGTAACAATTACATACACAATCAAGTGCACACCTGTGAAGTTGGATGGAACCGTGGCCCTGCCACTCCAACGCTTTGTCAGGTGTGCTTTTTTCATAAAGGAGTTCTTATGTTAGATATCAAACGTATTCGTACAGATTTTGATGCTGTCGCAGAAAAATTGGCTACACGTGGTGTAGATGCTGCTGTCTTGAATGAGATGAAAGAAATCGATGCTAAACGTCGTGACATCTTGGTCAAGGTTGAAACTTTAAAAGCAGAACGCAACACAGTTTCTGCTGAGATTGCCCAAGCTAAGCGCAACAAGGAAAATGCAGATGACAAGATTGCTGCCATGCAAACTCTATCTGCTGATGTCAAAGCCTTGGATGCTGAATTGGCAGAAATCGATGCTAAATTGACAGAATTTACCACTACTCTTCCAAATATTCCAGCTGATAGCGTTCCTGTTGGGGCTGACGAAGACGACAATGTGGAAGTTCGTCGTTGGGGTACTCCACGTGAGTTTGACTTCGAACCTAAAGCTCACTGGGATCTTGGTGAAGACCTTGGTATCCTTGATTGGGAACGCGGTGGTAAGGTAACAGGCGCTCGCTTCCTCTTCTATAAAGGCCTCGGTGCTCGTTTGGAACGTGCTATCTACAACTTTATGTTGGATGAGCATGGCAAGGAAGGCTATACGGAAGTCATCACACCATACATGGTTAACCATGATTCTATGTTTGGGACTGGTCAATATCCAAAATTCAAGGAAGACACTTTTGAACTCAGCGATACCAACTTTGTCTTGATTCCAACTGCTGAAGTTCCTCTGACAAACTACTACCGAGATGAAATCTTGGATGGCAAAGATCTTCCAATCTACTTCACTGCTATGAGTCCATCTTTCCGTTCTGAGGCTGGTTCTGCCGGTCGTGATACGCGTGGCTTGATCCGTTTGCACCAATTCCACAAGGTTGAAATGGTCAAATTTGCCAAACCAGAAGAATCTTACGAAGAATTGGAAAAAATGACAGCCAACGCTGAAAACATTCTTCAAAAACTCAACCTTCCATACCGTGTCGTTGCGCTCTCTACAGGAGATATGGGCTTCTCAGCTGCTAAAACTTACGACTTGGAAGTGTGGATTCCAGCCCAAAATACTTACCGTGAAATCTCAAGCTGTTCAAACACAGAAGATTTCCAAGCCCGTCGTGCCCAAATCCGTTACCGTGATGAAGCAGATGGCAAAGTTAAATTGCTCCATACCTTGAACGGTTCTGGACTTGCAGTTGGACGTACAGTGGCTGCTATTCTTGAAAACTACCAAAATGAAGATGGTTCTGTAACCATCCCAGAAGCACTTCGTCCATACATGGGTGGAGCTGAAGTCATCAAACCATAAAAAATAAGGTTTAGCTATTTCTAGCTAGACCTTTTTTCGTAACCAATTCAGATAAGCGCCTAATACAAAGAGCAAAATGATTAGGCAAATAACAGTTTCAGCCACTACCAAATAATCCAAAAATGGAAGTTTCAAGATTCCCTGAGCCATCTTGAGCGAGGTAGCTGTGATAATGGTTGGGAAGGTGAGGGCTGAGAAGGCTGGTTGAAAACCTTGTTTTAAAATGTTGGGCAAGCGACTCAAAACAAAGAAAAAGAAGGATTGAGAAGCCAAAATCATGGTAATCAAGAGCCAAGTCGATAGGCCCTCTCCTCCAACTCGAACTAGGGAAGCCAAGAGTAGAGAGAAAGGAGCACAGTAGATTCCTTCTTGTCCAAGCAAGGCTACAGGGAGTGGATGTTTCTTTAAATCGCTATAAATAAGCGGATAGAGATAGAAGGTTAGGAGAAAACCAAAACTCAAGGTCACATAGGAAATTTCAATGATACCCACCAGAGGATAAGTCAAGGCTGCTACCGCTATCCCTACATAGAGAACCGTCCAGCTTGGAGTCGCATGAACCCTCCGACCCGGACAGGCAAACTTGATGGTGAAACCAGCAATCAAGACCAAATCCAAGAGAAATGAAAACCACCAGAGTCCTTGCGCAACCAAAGGAAGATGATAAAACACACGAAAGGCATAGGTAGATAAAATCATCCCAGCCATAGGAAAAGTGGCCATCCCTGACAAAAGAGGGGGCTTGGTCAACTCTTGCTTGGTTTCTTTCCAATTAAAGAGATGAAGAATCAGAAAGTAAATCCACAAAATCAAACCTGTCAGACTCAACAGATGGGACAGAACTGGCAACGTATCTAAAATGAGATTCCCAGCTCCTGCCAAACCTAGCAAACAACCAGAAAATACCAAGGGGAGTTTTTTCATCCTAACCTCCAATAATCATGTTAGTTTCAGTATATCATAAAAGCGCTTAAATGAGGGGATAAAAAACGAAGTCCGATTATTTCAGACTTCATTTTTTGCTCAGATATGAATTAAGCATAAGGTTGCAATTCTGGATTAATTGGGGTATTGGCTAGGTTGTTGGCATAGTTACAGAGGCTTGCTAGGCTGACACCCAGAACCACATCCAAGGCATTTTGTTGCGTGTAGCCAGCTTCTAAAAACTCAGCTAAGGCTTCATCTCCTACACGACCCTTGGTATTGATAACTGCCAAGGTAAACTTAGCTAGGGTGTCCAATTTAGGATCTGTTTCAATTGGAGTACGATTGCGAAGAGCTTGAATCAAGTCATCATTCATCTGGATTTGTTTGATGGAAAAGGCTGTGTGACCTGCGACACAGAAGGCACAACCATTGGTCACGGCTGCTGTGATTTGCACCACTTCACGCTCAACGGGTGTCAGGCTGTTGCGACGGTTGATAGATGCGACAGTTCGGTAGGCTTCTAAAGCAGTCGGTGCATTGGCCAAGAGACCGATTAGGTTGGGAATATAGCCATTATTATCTTTTTCTACTGTTTCAAGAACCTCTTTCACTTCTGCTGGCGCTGATTCTACTGTATGGATTGTAAATGTTGTCATAAGATACCTCTTTTCTTGTTATTGACACTAATATTATTGGAAAATCTTATAAAATCCTGATTCCTAAGTTTATCTAAGACAAAGCTTTATTCCTCTCATAAGATTTTCGTTGTATATTAGTTTATCACACTTCCAATCACTTGCATAATATATATTATATATCAGCTTGATAAAAAACATTTATAGGCAAAAAAATCACACGCCATGTGTGATTTCATTATTTGTCAAAATACTTTTTAGTTTCAGTAATGACAACTGGCGACAAGACCAAGAGGGCAATCAAGTTTGGCAGAGCCATCAAGGCATTGACAATATCTGCAATAATCCAGACCATATCCAACTCGATAAATCCTCCCAACAAGACCATGAGCACAAAGACCACACGGTAGAGCCAGATAAAACGAACACCAAATAGGAACTCGAAACAGCGTTCTCCGTAGTAGTTCCAACCTAGAATCGTTGTAAAGGCAAAGAGTACAAGGAAGATGGTCAAGAGGGCAGGCCCAAAGTGTGAAAAGACTGTTGAGAAGGCTGACTGAGTCAAGGCAACCCCATTTAAGTCACCACTCCAAACACCAGTTACCAAGATGGTCAAACCAGTCAGAGTACAGATAATGAGGGTGTCAATAAAGGTTCCTGTCATGGAAATCAAACCTTGCTCTACTGGTTCATTTGTCTTAGCCGCAGCAGCTGCAATGGGAGCAGAACCCAGACCAGATTCATTTGAGAAAACACCACGCGCCACACCATTTTGAATAGCCATCCGAACGCTAGCACCAGCAAATCCACCTACCGCAGCAAGGGGACTAAAAGCTGAGGTAAAGACTAAAGCGATTGTGGCAGGGACTTTCTCAATATTAAAGAAAATAACTGTAAGAGTTCCCAAAATATAAATGATAGCCATAAAAGGAACAACAGTAGTTGAAACCTTTGAAATAGACTTGAGTCCGCCAAAGACTGCAATCGCTACAAAGACAGACAAGACGAGAGCTGTGATAGCTGGCGAAATAGCCGTTGTATTTTGGATAGATTCTGTAATCGAGTTGACTTGGGTGAATGTTCCGATTCCCAAGAGAGCAACCAGTACTCCTGCTACTGCAAACAAAACAGCCAGGGGACGCCACTTTTCTCCCATTCCTAGAAGGATATAGTGCATGGGACCTCCCGCTACTGCACCATGGTCGTCCTTGGTGCGGTATTTGATGGCCAAGAGTCCTTCCGCATACTTGGTAGCCATTCCAAAGAAAGCCGCCATCCACATCCAAAAGAGGGCTCCAGGTCCCCCCACCTTGATAGCCGTCGCAACCCCTATGATATTCCCTGTTCCAACGGTTGATGCCAAGGCTGTACACAGAGCTGCAAAACTGGATACATCACCATGTCCCTTATCCTGGATAAAAATAAGTTGAAAAGCCTTGGGCAGACGCAAAACCTGCAAGAGCCCTAGCCGAATAGTTAGGTAAAACCCTGTTCCGACCAAGAGAATCAAGAGGGGCGGTCCCCAAGCAAAAGCATCGATTGATTTAAGCAATTCTAACATTTCCTTCTCCTATCCTTTCAACCCCAAAAGAAAGAGCACATGCAAGATACATGTACTCTGGAATGCTTAGATAAATGCTAAAAAGCGGTCTATCCTAGCTCTGTCCTTTTACCTGAGAGTTTGAGCAGTTGCCTGCCTTGCCCCTTCGGTGCCTTTACGGTCTCTCCAGAGTTCCGTCCATTTACAGTCATGGAAAATCAAACGATTCCCCACTTCTATTAAACTTCATTCGGTGTTGGTATTTAATTGATTCTTATTTTACAAAAAATGTTGGCTTTTGTCAATGTGTTTATTAGTAAAAATTAGTTCAACAGTTTTTACTTTATAAAGTCCAGAATACTGCTATCCTTTAAAGGTCACAATAGTCGCACCACTGCCTCCAGCATTTTGTGGGGCATAGCCGAAACTCTTGACATGTTTGTTTCTTTGTAGATATTTAGTGACACCTTCACGGATGACACCTGTTCCGATACCATGGATGATATCGACTTGGGCCATATTGTTAAGCAAGGCTTGGTCGATAAAGGCATCTAGCTCATTCATGGCTTCTTCATAACGCTTGCCTCGAAGGTCCAGTCTGGCTTGAGGTCCTCGACCAGAAGTTCGTTTCACAACATTGACTTGTTTCTTCTTGACTTGCTTTTCTTGCTGGGCTTGAACAAGGTCAAATTCTTTTTCTTCCAAGGACATCTTGATCAAACCAACTTGGGCTTCCCAACGGCCGTCCTTAAGCTGACTTGTCAAGGTACCACGCTGACCGTAACTGAGAACCACGATATCATCTCCTACCTTTGGAGCTCGTTTTTTCTTAACTTTTTGAAGGACCTTGTTTTTAGACAAATCTACTTTTTCAGGAGCCAATTTTTTCAACTTGGCCTTGGCTTCTATGATTTCGTGGGGTTTAAGTTGAGATTTGCTGTGGAGATTTTTGAGAATCTGGTCACTCTCACTTAGAGCCATGTCCACAATCTCAGCAGCCTGTTCACGCGCCTTATTAAGCTCGGTTTCCTTTTCACGATTGAGCTCGTTGTAAAGTTTTTTGAGCGCACGGTTCATCTTGAGATTTTCTTGCTCCACCTCACGGATATTGTCCAAGCGTTTACGGCTTTCCAGCGTCTGCTCTTCCAGTTGCTCAATAATCCGGTTGACATCATTGTCCTGATCAACCTGCTGACTGGCATCCCCTACGATAACTTCAGATAAGCCTAGACGTTTGGCAATTTCAAAGGCATTACTTCGACCAGGAACGCCCTGCATAAAGCGATAGGTCGGGCGTAGAGTTGCAGTATCAAACTCCATGCTGGCATTTTGCACAAAGGCTGTCTCAATACCGTAGGCCTTGAGTTCGGGATAGTGGGTGGTCGCCATGGTCTTGACTTGACGCAGGCGAAGGTCCTCCAGAATAGCCATGGCAAGGGCGGCTCCCTCTTGAGGATCGGTACCAGCCCCCAACTCATCCAAGATTAAGAGTGAATGTTGGTTAACCTTGCCAAGAATATCCACAATATTGGTCATGTGGCTAGAGAAGGTAGACAAGCTCTGCTCAATAGACTGCTCATCTCCAATATCAGCAAAGATTTCTTCAAAAATACCCACACGACTTCCCTTGTCTGCTAAAATTGGCAAACCAGACTGAGCCATAACCTGCGTCAAACCCAGAGTTTTAAGCATGATGGTCTTCCCACCTGTATTGGGACCTGTAATGACAATGGCTGTTAAATCCTGACCAAAATGGACATCATTTGCGACGGCATTTTTGACCAAAGGATGGCAGACATGTAGCAGTTGAATCTCTTGATTTTCTGACAGCTTAGGAACGACTGCTTGCCTTTCTTGGATAAAGCGGACCTTGGCACGAATCAAGTCCAGATGGCCGATAATCCAAGCGTCATTAGCAATCTCAGCCGCATGAGGGCGAACACGCTCCGAGATTTCTTGGAGAATGCGAAGCATTTCATAGCGCTCATCTGCTCGCAGACTAGCGATTTCTTCGCTCAGTTTGACCACCTCACGGGGTTCGATATAGACGGTGTTTCCGCTGGCAGAAATATCATGGACGACACCTGCAATCTTATTACGGTAAGTGTTTTTGACAGGTAGAACCTGACGGCCATTTCTGCTGGCAATAATCCCTTCTGTCAACATCTGCGCTTTTTGCTTGAGCAGATCCTGTAAAACATCGCGTACCTGACTCTCGCTATCATGGATTTTTCGACGGATGCGCGCCAATTCTTCACTGGCAAAATTTTCAATGAAACCTGCATCATTAAAGGCTTGGAGATTTCCTTGTAATTGCGGAAAATCATGTAATTTCTCAAACCAAAGGGCTAATTCTTCCAAGCTGACATTTTCCAGATTAGCATAAAAACTTTGCAGTTCTCGGCTGGCAAGAAGTACGCGCTTCAAGAGTAGGAACTCCTCGATATTGAGGTCCGCTCCCATCTCCAACCTCTTGCAGACTCCTGCGATTTCCTTAGTTGCGAGAATAGTAAAATGCGGTTGCTCGACAAAGAGAGCCTGCATTTCCTTCATCTCAGCAAAAGCCTGTTTGATTTTATCTGCTTTGGCAGTCGGAGCCAGCTGTCTCAATTGCTCCAAGCCCTGCTCGGTCAACAAATGGGGTTCAAACAAAGCCTTGACCTTATTGAACTCTAATGTTTCTAATATTTTCTTATTCATCGTTATTTCCTTGTCTTTGAATGTCTAGGTGCGGTAGCTTTTTACATTCTGATAGATTCTAGTCAATCTGTAAACAAAGGGCTAGGAAATTTCCTGCCCTTTTTATCCGATTAAATTTGTCACCCAGATTTGTTTGAGCCAACTGGTTGTTACCGGTATGCTCTGGATGATGTGTTTTGCGACGATACTCTTTTCAAGAGGATTTTGTATAGCTGCCATGGGGATGGTCGCCAAGATGGTCAAAGCCATTTGCAAGACAAATAAGGTCACCAACATGGACAAGATACCTGCTGAAACTTGGAACAACTTGCCACCAAGCTTTTTACTAGGAATCAAGTGTAAGAGGAGACCAAGTAAACGACCGATGCTATAGACAATCCCAAATACAAGCAAGTAGCCGATCCCTGCGTAAAAGACCTTATCCAACTGAAAGAGTTGATCCGATGGGAAAAAGAAAGTTCCCTGACCTTCCTGCGGATTTGCATAAGGGAGCAGCAAATGAAATTGCTCTCCCAGTCCCTTATAAAACTGGCCAGCCACAAAAGCCGATGCCATGGCTGAAATCAGGTAATAAACCTGTAAGAGCAGACCTCTCCGATAGCCGATATAAAATCCCCAAGCCAAGACCAATAGAAGAAGGAGTGAAATCATAAGGAATCCTCAATCTTGCTCTGTTCTTGCTTACAAGTCACAAGCTTGTGACGGAGTTCTTCTAATTCTTGCTCCTTATCATCAAATTCAATCTCACGGCTGAGTTGAGTTGACAAACAGTTGACTGCCAACAAAAGAGCGATTGTTTCATCATCTGCGCTAGGCATTTGTTCTTTAATTGCTTGGTATTTTTCTGTCGCAACCTTGGCGATTTCCTCCATAAAAAGATTATCATGCTCGCTTGTCAAGGTTAATGATTTTTTCCCGAATGTAAATTTGAATCGATTTAGATTTGCCATAAAATTCACCTCACGATATTATACCAAAATTCGCTAATTTTGTCAGTTTTTACAAATTTGCCTGCTTTTATGGTACAATAGAAACTATGGCAAGTATAACACTCACACCAAGCGAAAAGGAGATTCAGGCTTTTCTTGAACACTATCAAAGCAGTCTGGCTCCCAGCAAGAATCCCTATATTCGCTACTTTTTGCGACTACCTCAAGCAACGGTTTCTATCTATACTTCTGGAAAGGTCTTGCTTCAGGGTGAAGGAGCTGAGAAATACGCTCGTTTCTTTGGCTATCAAGCTGTAGAGGAAACCAGTGGACAAAATCTCCCTTTGATTGGGACGGATGAGGTTGGAAATGGTTCCTACTTTGGTGGACTTGCAGTTGTGGCTTCCTTTGTCACACCTGACCAGCATGCTTTCTTGCGAAAACTCGGTGTGGGAGATTCTAAAACTCTGACCGACCAAAAGATCCGTCAGATTGCCCCTATCCTCAAGGAAAAAATCCAACACCAGGCACTCCTTCTCTCACCCAGCAAGTACAACGAGGTCATCGGAGACCGCTACAATGCTGTTTCGGTTAAGGTTGCCCTCCATAATCAGGCTATCTATCTCCTCCTTCAAAAAGGTGTTCAGCCTGAGAAAATTGTGATTGATGCCTTTACCAGTGCTAAAAATTATGACAAGTACTTGGCACAAGAGGCCAATCGTTTCAGCAATCCTATCAGCTTGGAAGAAAAAGCTGAGGGCAAATACTTGGCTGTCGCAGTTTCTTCTATCATTGCGCGTGATCTCTTTCTGGAAAATCTTGAAAATCTGGGACGAGAGCTGGGCTATCAGCTACCAAGTGGAGCTGGAACGGCTTCTGATAAGGTAGCTAGCCAGATTTTGCAAGCCTATGGTATGCAGGGACTTAACTTCTGCGCCAAACTGCACTTTAAAAATACTGAAAAAGCGAAAAAACGCTTAGAAAGGTAAATTATGAATTCATTTAAACATTTCTTAAAAGAGTGGGGATTGTTCCTCCTGATTCTGTCATTACTAGCTTTAAGTCGTATCTTTTTTTGGAGTAATGTCCGCGTAGAAGGGCATTCCATGGATCCTACCCTAGCGGATGGAGAAATTCTCTTTGTCGTTAAGCACCTCCCTATTGACCGTTTTGATATCGTGGTGGCCCATGAAGATGATGGGAATAAGGACATCGTCAAACGTGTTATCGGAATGCCTGGCGACACCATCCGTTACGAAAATGATAAACTTTACATCAATGATAAAGAGACGGATGAGCCTTACCTAGCTGACTACATCAAACGTTTCAAGGATGATAAACTCCAAAGCACTTACTCAGGCAAGGGATTTGAAGGAAATAAAGGCACTTTCTTTAGAAGTATCGCTGAAAAAGCCCAAGCCTTCACAGTTGATGTCAACTATAACACCAACTTTAGCTTTACTGTCCCAGAAGGAGAATACCTTCTCCTCGGAGACGACCGCTTGGTTTCGAGCGACAGCCGCCATGTAGGTACTTTTAAAGCAAAAGATATCACAGGGGAAGCTAAATTCCGCTTCTGGCCAATCACCCGTATCGGAACATTTTAAGAAATCGAAGAGGCCGAGAATCACCAATCTCAGCCTCTTCTTCTATCGTGAGAATATGATTATTCACTATCCAGTTTGATTAAGATAGAAACAAAATTATACTCAATGAAAATCAAAGAGCAAACTAGGAAGCTAGCCGCAGGTTGCTCAAAACAGTGTTTTGAGGTTGCAGATAGAGCTGACGTGGTTTGAAGATATTTTCGAAGAGTATTAACTCTCACCTATTTATGCAAAGGAATCTTATGGAAGTTTATTTTTCAGGAACCATTGAACGGATTATTTTTGAAAATCCCAGCAATTTTTATCGCATCCTCCTCCTAGAAATCAACGATACGGACGCAGAGGATTTTGATGATTTTGAAATCATTGTCACGGGCACCATGGCTGATGTAATTGAGGGAGAAGACTATACTTTTTGGGGACAAATTGTCCAGCACTCCAAGTACGGGGAGCAGCTGCAAATCAGCCGTTATGAACGCGCAAAACCAACTAGCAAAGGGCTTGTCAAATACTTTTCAAGTAGCCATTTCAAGGGAATTGGTCTCAAGACAGCTCAGAAAATCGTGGATACCTATGGCGACAATACCATTGACGAGATTCTGCAACACCCAGAAAAGCTAGAAGGCATTGCAGGACTATCTGCAAAAAATCGCGAGGCTTTCGTCTCCACCCTCCGTCTCAACTACGGAACCGAGATGGTTTTAGCTAAACTGACCAACTACGGCATTCCCAACAAACTAGCCTTTCAGATTCAAGATTTTTACAAGGAAGAAACCCTTGATGTGGTTGAAAATTATCCCTACCAATTGGTTGAGGATATCAAGGGTTTGGGATTTACCATTGCTGACCAATTAGCGGAGGAACTAGGCATCGAAAGTCAGGCTCCTGAACGCTTTCGTGCCGGTCTAGTTCACAGTCTTTTTCAGGCCTGTATGGAAACAGGGGATACCTATGTTGAAGCACGGGATTTGCTAGAACAAACCCTTACTCTCCTTGAATCTTCTCGCCCCGTGGAACTGGACCCCAGCCAAGTAGCCCAAGAACTCTCCTACTTGATCGAAGAAGACAAGGTTCAGCAGATTGATACCAAGATTTTTGACAACAGCCTCTTTTTCGCTGAGGAAGGCATCCGTAGTCACTTGGTTCGTATCCTTGAAAAAGGAAAACAGAAGAGCCAAGATTTAGAAACCATTCAAAAACATATCACTACTGTCGAAGAAGATCTGGGGATTAAGTACGATAGCATTCAAAAACAGGCGATTTGTGACGCTATCCAGAACAAGGTCTTTATCCTGACAGGTGGACCTGGTACTGGTAAGACAACTGTTATCAATGGGATCATCGCTGTTTATGCCCTTTTAGAAGGACTTGATCTCAGGAAGAAAAGCAACCTGCCGATTCTTCTTGCTGCTCCAACTGGCCGAGCAGCTCGTCGCATGAATGAATTGACAGGCTTGCCTAGTGCGACCATACACCGTCACTTGGGAATGACAGGCGACGATGATACCAGTCATCTTGAAGATTATCTGGATGCCGACTTTATCATCGTGGATGAATTTTCCATGGTGGACACTTGGCTGGCCAATCAACTCTTCTCCAACATCTCTTCTAACAGTAAAATCCTCATCGTGGGTGACAGCGACCAGCTGCCTTCTGTCAGTCCTGGACAGGTTCTAGCGGATCTACTTCATATTCCCTTGATTCCTCAGACTCGCTTGGAAAAAATTTACCGACAAAGCGAAGAATCAACTATCGTCACCCTAGCTAGTCAGATTCGACAGGGTATCTTGCCAGCCGATTTCACCCAGAAAAAAGCTGACCGTTCCTACTTTGAAATTGCTAGCGGCCATATTCCTGCTACGATTGAAAAGATCTTAGACGCTGCTCTCAGAAGTGGTATTCCTGCCCGTGATATTCAGGTTCTGGCTCCCATGTACCGAGGGACGGCAGGGATTGATGCTATCAATCAGCTCATGCAAAACCTGCTCAACCCACCACAAAAAGATCAAGTCAGTTTTAAAGCTCCCCAGTGCCATTATCGTAAGGGCGACAAGGTCATTCATTTGGTCAACGATGCTGAAATCAATGTCTTTAATGGGGATTTGGGAGCTATCACAGACCTGATTCCTGGTAAATACACCGAGTCGAAACAAGACGAGATTGTCATTGATTTTGATGGCAACGAGGTCTCTTACCCACGTAACGAATGGTACAAGATTCGCTTGGCCTATGCCATGAGTATCCATAAATCCCAAGGAAGTGAGTTCCCTGTTGTCATCCTACCTATCACCAGTGCTAGTAGGCGTATGCTGGAGCGCAATCTCATCTATACAGCTATTACACGCGCCAAAAGCAAGCTTATCTTACTAGGCGAATTACAGGCCTTTGACTATGCTACCCAGCACATCGGAACTGCCCGAAAAACCTATCTGATTGAACGCTTCAGTGATTTAATTGAAACTATTGAAGAAAAGCAACAAGCGGTCTCTGAAACAGCCACATCAAGTACCTCTGAACAATCCTACATCCTAACCGAAGAAAACTGGGACAGCATCCCGGCCATGATTGGGATTACAGACGCAGACCTCAAAGAGATTTTTAGAAAATAGTGTATCAGAAAACCCACCTAGGCAGGTGGGTTTTTTGTCTATTAAGATTATTTAACTGTTGCTGTGCTTGTGATCAATTCAACAGCTTTTTTGATTGTGATATCGTGTTTCAACATATCAGCTGAAAGCAAGCTTTGTACTTGTGCAACTTCCATGTTGTAGTCTGCTGCCAATTGCTCAACTTCTTTTTGGATTTCTTCTTCTGAAGCGTCAAATCCTTCAGCTTTGGCAACTGCTTCGATAACAAGGTTAGTCTTAGTACGTGACTCAGCTTCTGCTTGGTATTGATTGTGAAGGTCTTCTTGAGTAGTTCCAGTGATTTGGAAGTACATGTCAGGGTTGATACCTTGACGTTGCAAGTTTCCAAGGAATTCATTTACTGAACGGTGAACTTCTTCGTGAATCATTTCTTCTGGAAGTTCTACGATTTCAGCGTTTTCTACAGCTTTATCAATTGCTGCACCTTCAACTGCATCTTTGTAAGCTTCTTCTTTAGCAGCAGCCAATTCCTTGCGGTATTTTTCTTTCAATTCAGCAAGTGTTTCCACTTCTTCGTCGATGTCTTTTGCAAGCTCATCGTCAAGAGCTGGAACTTCTTTAGCTTTTACTTCGTGGATAGTTGTTACGAATTTAGCTTCTTTACCTGCAAGGTCTTCTGCTTGGTAGTCTTCTGGGAATGTTACGATAACATCAACAGTTTCACCAGCTGAGTGACCTACCAATTGGTCTTCGAAACCAGGGATGAATTGACCTGAACCAAGTCCAAGTGAGAAGTTTTCACCTTTTCCGCCATCAAATTCAACACCGTCGATAGAACCAACGAAGTCGATGACAACAGTGTCACCATTTTCAGCAGCTGCTTCTTTGATAACCAATTCAGCCAAGTTGTTGCGTTCGCGTTCGATACGCTCTTCAACGTCAGCGTCAGTTACTTCTTTTTCTACATCAACTGATACTTCAAGGTTTTTGTAGTCACCCAATTTTACTTCAGGTTTTGTAACAACTTCAGCAGTGATAACCCAGTCTTGACCTTTTTCCATTGAAGTTACATCAATTTTTGGTTGAGCAACCACTTCAAGACCAGCTTCTTTTACAGCTGCTTCATAAGCGTTTGGCAAAAGAGCGTTCATAACGTCTTGGTAAAGTGACTCTTCACCAAATTTTTTGTCGAAGATAGGACGTGGAAGGTGACCTTTACGGAAACCTGGAACATTAAGAGATTTCTTCACTGAGTTGAAGACACGATCCAATTCTGGTTTGATTTGGTCTTGAGAGATAGTGAAAGTCAAGACACCACGGTTTGTTTCTTTGTTTTCAAATGATACAGACATTCTGTCATTTCTCCTTAAAATTTTTTAAATACAGTCTATTATAACATAACTGGGCGACTTTTTTCAAGTAATGAATGCGCTTTTCAATCACGCTAGAGGTACTTGCTTGCTTCTTTGATACTAAGGTCAGCCATTCTTTCCTTGTTTTTCTCAATGAAGCCTGCTACCCAAGCTGGATTCGTTTTGGAGTAGTCTCTCAGAGCCCAGCCAACGGCTTTATTGATAAAGAATTCTGTTTGGTTCAAATTATGAAGCAGAATCTTTTCCATTAATTGAACATTGGTCTTCTCTTTTCTTAACAACTGGTGGTCAATAGCGACACGTCTCAGCCAGATATTATCTGATAGGCTCCATTGGAGGATTATTTTTTCCAGTTCCGGCTTGTCATACACCAAACTCCCTACTACTCGATCTAGGATATCCACCGTATCCCACCAAGATTTGGTAACAACCAACTGCTCTAGCTTAGGCAAATCGCTGTCCTTTAGATAAGACTGCATGGCTTTCAAATAATTTGCAGCCACATACTGGTATTCTCTAGACTCTTTTTCCCAGCAAGTGTCTACAAAATCCCAATCGATAATCTTTGTTTTTTTCGCTTCTGGAAAATATTTTTTATAGAGTTTATTTCTTTCTGGCGCCGCAACGCCTAGAAAGGAAAATTGATGACGCATATAGGCCTCCATAGGCCCTGCTTTTTGAGGATCTTTTGCTGCTTCTAGCTCCTCAAGTAAATCTGTTAGACTCATCTAAAACTCCTCATGCCCTACCAAATGATGCTGAAAGGCATAGACCGCTGCCTGGGTGCGATCGCTGACTTCAAGTTTGGCAAGAATGTTGGACACGTGGGTCTTGACCGTCTTGAGAGAGATAAAAAGTTCATCTGCGATGCGCTGATTTTCATAGCCCTTGGCGATAAGTTGGAGTACATCTCGCTCACGCGCAGTCAGGTCCTCATGTAGTTCTATGTGATTGCGGTGGTATTCGACTTTTTTGCTGACCTCTTGTTCAATAGCCAGCTCGCCAGCAGCCACCTTACGAACAGCATGGAGTAGTTCGTCTGCACTAGAAGTCTTGAGCATATAGCCCCTAGCACCTGCATTTAAGACAGGCATGATTTTTTCATTGTCCAAATAAGAGCTCACAATCAAAATCTTGGCTTCAGGCCATTCTTTGAGGATAGCCAAGGTCGCATCAATTCCATTCATCTCAGGCATGACGATATCCATGACAATGACATCCGGACGCAATTCCAATGCCAACTCAATCCCCTGAGATCCGTTGGACGCCTCACCCACAACTTCTACATCGTCTTGGAGGTCAAAGTAGCTTTTCAAACCCAAGCGGACCATTTCATGGTCATCTACTAGTAAAATTTTCATCTTTACTCCTTTATCATTCCTTATCTAACAGGGGAATACGGATATCAACTGCCAGCCCTTGCTTGGGAGCTGTTAATAACTGAACTGTCCCTGCCATATCTTCAACCCGCTCCTTGATATTGCGGAGTCCATAACTCAAGTCGTCTAAACTCCCTAACTGGAAACCAATCCCATTATCCACCACCTTCAGTTGCAATTCAAAATCCGTCTGATAGATATAGACATCCAAACAGGAGGCCTGGGCATGGCGGAGGGTATTGCTTATCAACTCTTGCAGGATACGGAAGATATGCTCCTCGATTTTCTTGGGCAATTTCGTCACATTTTGCTTGAAAGCAACCTTGAGATCACTCTTGTCCTCAAGCTCTTTTAAGAGGATTTGGATTCCCTCAACCAGACTCTTCTGCTCCAATTCAACTGGTCGCAAATGCAGAAGCAAGACCCGCAAATCCTTCTGGGCTGTTTCTAAAATAGCTGTGACACTCTGCAACTGGATCTGCATCTTTTCTCTATTCAATTTCAAAGCCTGCTGACTGATACCCGATAAAATCATGTGGGCCGCAAACAACTCCTGACTGACCGTATCATGCAAATCCCGAGCAATCCGCTTTCTTTCCTTCTCAATGATTTCCTCTTCCTGAGCAAGGCTGTGATTTTCAGCCTTTTGAAGAGCTTCTGTCAAAAGGTTAAGTTTCCCAGACAAGGACTTGAAACTGGCATCCAAATCTGGATCGGCAACCTGAACCACTTCTTGCCCTGCCAATAAACGCTTGAGATTAGCCTGCATTTTTCTTAGAGAAAGCTCTTCAATACCTCGCCAAAATAGGGCTAAGAGACAGGTCATGGACATGCTGAACACCAACAACAAAAAAACAAATTTTTCTGTTTTTTCGACATCGTGCAGGAAAATAGACCAGTCAAAATCAAGAATTTCCATCAAGCTGTGGGAGAAAAATAAGACAAACAGAAAGGAGGTGAGAGCAATGATTACATAGGCTTGTTTTTTCATCCTCTGACCACCTCAACATCCCCAATCATAGTGGTCAAGAAAATCTTGACACTCTTGTTACTCTTAAGATAGTCTCTTGTTTCTTGATGATAGTGTTCATTGCGGAGCGCTCGCTTGGGCTGGTTGAAAAAAGTCAAATCCCCATAGAGACAGTTGACACTGAGACTGACTTCCACATCTACAGGTACGATGATTTTGGTCGTTCCTACCATCTTTCTGAGGATAATGACATTGTCATGATTGGTTAGGATGACCCTCTCCAGATGAATAGTGTCCTTCCCCATGAAACGAAAGAGATTGATATCATCAAACTGGCAAGTCTGGTAGCTTGAAAAATGATGGAGATTTCCAAACCAACGATTTTTCTCCTTCTTAACCGTTACCACCTCTTCAAAAACCAAATTGGTCTGCTCTTTTTCCTGATTCATCATCGGATAAAGAAGAAAGAGGCTATAGATAACCGCAACAAAAATAGCTAGAATCACAAAGGGATTAAGCATGACGATGAAAAAGAAGAGAATGGTTGCAACCACTAAAAGAAGATTATTGCCCTCTTTACCAGTGTAATAGCGAATCAAAAGCAAAAAGAGGAATAAAATCAGCAGAAAACGCGAAAAATGCTCTGATACCATCAAAATCAGAGCTCCTGTCAGAAGACAGGCTTCGATAAATAAAAAGATTTTAAATTTTCTCATAGGTGCATCCTCTCCCTTCTATTTTATCACAATTCAAAAAAGTCACCTCAGTCTGAGGATGGAAAAAAAGGCGGTGGTTACGCCTTTTTCATCTGATCATTTGCTTCTTTTAATTTTCCATAAAGAAGATAGTCTACTTTTTGCAGATCTGCTATGGTGACACAATTAAGGGCACACATAATCAAACGCAGATCGTCTTTCCAGCCTTGGACAATGCCAATCACTTCTTCAACTGAATAGGTTTCAACCAATTCCAGAACTGTTCGAGACAGTCCTACAGCCTTGGCACCAAAGACCAAACACTTAATCATATCCAGCGGATTGCGAACACCTCCACTAACCAAGAGTTCAACCTTGTCTTTCCAGTCTTGAGCATTGAGAAGGGCCTGCATGGTGGACTGGCCCCATTGATTGAGGTAATCACGTTGACCACTGCGACGGTTTTCGATATAGGCAAAGCTGGTACCACCACGACCCGATAGGTCAACGGTTCGAACCCCTAGTTCATAAGCTCTCTCAATTGTCTTGGCATCCATTCCAAAGCCCACTTCCTTGAGGACAATAGGAACAGGGATTTGCTTGCTGTAGTCTGCTAAATGCGATTGCCAGCTTCGAAACTTTCTTTCTCCCTCAGGCATAAGCAATTCCTGCATAACATTGACATGCACTTGCAAGAGAACAGGATTCATCTCTTCTACAGTCTGAAGTCCCAACTCAACAGGCTTGTCCAATCCAATATTGGTTCCAAGAAGGAGATTTGGATAGCTAGACTTAACAGAAAATGAGGCATCTGTAGGATCCTTTAGGGCTGCGCTATAAGAGCCCGTTACAAATAAAATACCACAGGTTTCTGCCACTTGAGCTAGTTTTTGATTGATTTCTTTACCTTTTTCACTCCCACCTGTCATGGCATTGATATAAAAAGGAAAGTTCCACTTTCGACCAGCAAATTCTGTCGAAAGATCGATTTCATCCAGGTCGTAAAGAGGCAGGGAAGAATGAATCAACTCCACCTCATCAAAGCTATTATAGGAACTTTTCTGCTCAAGGGCATAGCGGATATGCTCATCCTTACGATTTGTCGTCATGTCCTATCCTTTCTTGGTATAAGAGCTCAATCCCCAGATCGGCCCAGCGATTTTTTAATGTTTCAGTTGATTGCACATCAAAACTCAAGGCAATCCCACAGTCACCGCCACCAGCGCCACTACTCTTAGCAACAGCCTGCAAATCTTGACTGGCTTCTTTCAACTGTCTAAGCGAAGTCGTGTAAATATCCGCGCTCAAGCCTTCTAAGATCTTGCTTGCTACTTCTACTTGCTCGATAATTTTTTCTGCTTCCCCCTGCTCCAAGGCTTCTACCAAAGCAGCTACCGTTTCTT
Organism: Streptococcus sp. 3705; assembly: GCF_013277145.1. Lineage (GTDB taxonomy): Bacteria > Bacillota > Bacilli > Lactobacillales > Streptococcaceae > Streptococcus. The sequence continues at coordinate 105,749 of NZ_VMMJ01000001.1, forward strand.
TTGAGGAACTTAAAAAATTCTGATTGATATTTTGTTTGATTTGCTGGACCATGTGACTCGATACAGCCACTTCCTTGGTCCATCCCACTAGGAAATCACATTCTAAAGTTGGTTTCACCTGCGAAATTGAAAAGCCCCAATCACGCTCTAAAACTGTCGCCAAATTTTCTTCTTCCAACCAAGCAGCTACCTGCTGGCGATCAAATGACTGGTAGAGAACCAAATCTTCTGCCACAATACAGGCAAGGTCTCCCATAGAGCCATTGTCTCCTCGCTTGAGCAAGACAGCACTAGCCAGCTTGAACAAGAGCTCCTGATCAACCGAAAGCTTATACAGAGCTAGCAGAGCCTTGATGAGCAAAACAACGACGCTACCGCTAGAACCCAGACCAAACTTTTTCCCTTCTCGTTCCATTTTTCCACGAATTTCTAGAGAAAAAGGTCGCAAGGTCTGCCCACGATAAACGAGGAAATCTTCCACTAAAGCAATCGTTTCTTGAATCAAACTATAGTCAGGATTTGGCGTCAAATCTACTGCTAAATCAAACATATCTGAATAGATACGATAACTATCTGAAAAAGCAATCTCAGCCCTCATATAGATAGGAATATCCTTTATCAAGGCTAACTGCCCTGGCTCTAAAATAGCATATTCACCTGCCCAATAGAGTTTTCCGCAAGTTTTAACAGCAATCATCTTGGCTCAAATCCTTTGTTTTTGACACAATCAAGCGATAACGTTGACCGAAGATTTCTGATAAATGCTCCAAGTCTTTCTCTTGACAGAGGACCTTGACATTGGGACCAGCATCCATGGTAAAGTAGCAAGCTTCTCCTTGCTCACGAAGCTGGCGGACAAAGTCCATGGCTTCATAGCTTGCATCCGTCAGATAAGAAAAAGCTGGTGATGCTGTTTTGGTCGTAGCGTGCATAGCCAGGGCATTTTTCTCAGTTAATTCCCCAACCTTGACAAAGTCATTTTCCTTGAGATAAACCAGCATATCCTGATAGTCCTTCTCAGACTGATGCACCCAGTCGTCAAAGGTCGTCGAGGTTTCCACACAAAGTTTCATCCCGTCACGGCTAGAAATTGGTTTTTTCTTATCCTCTAGCACCAACATCATCATAGCTAGCTTCAAGTCTGTCTCTACAGGGTAAATTTCTCCGCTATCCTTATCCCAGGCACCTAGCGGTCCATAAAAACTCCGAGAAGAAGAGCCTGAGGCAAACTTAGCCTCCTGTGCCAACTGACTTCTATCCAAGCCAAGCTTGAAATAAGCATTGCAAGCCTTGACCAAGGCGGACAAACCACTGGAACTTGAGGACAGACCCGCCGCGGTAGGCATATTGTTCTGAGTATCGATACGGACAAAGCCCTCACCATCTGGACGATAACGATCAATAATCTTACTCATCTTGGCATGCTCCGCCTCACTCTGTAGCTGACCATTGATGTAAAAGGCATCAGCTGTCGCATCCATCGGTAGAGATGACAAAATCGTCTCCGTGTACATATTTTCCAAAGTCAGAGAAATACTGCTAGTAGCAGGCACCATCTCCTTTTCTTTTTTCTTTCCCCAATATTTGATAATAGCAATATTTGCGTAGGAACGTACTGTTACAGGCTCTCTATCCATGTCTGAACAGCTCCTTTCTCTTCTAATCTTTCTGCTAGTTCTTGTGCGTGTGTTAAATTATCTGCCAAGGCTATAATACAGCCTCCTAGTCCACCACCGCTCATCTTGGCACCCAAAGCACCATGGCTAAGAGCCGTTTCAACGAGGGAATCCGCCTCAGGGCTACTGACACCAATTTCTCTTAAATGTAAATGCGCTTGACTGAGGATTTGTCCCAGTCCTTCAGCATCTTTTCGTGAAATCGTCTCTTCTGCCTGCTGGGTCAATTCTCCCAAGGCATGCAAAAACGGTAGGGCATCCTTCCCCTTGTTTTGAACCACTTGGATGGCTTCACGAGTATGACCATAAACGCCTGTATCTGCAATCACCAAATAGGCGGATAATTCCATCTCAAGCTCTGTAAATCCTACGTTCTTAATAAAGCGAATAGGCTGGTCACTGAGACAGGTCTTAGCATCCAAACCACTCGGATTCATATGGGCAATCATCTCCGCCCGATTGACCAAGATTTCTAGTACATCATGAGGCAGGTCTACCTGATAGTAGTCAAATACCGCACGAATGGCCGCTATACTGATAGCAGCTGACGAACCCATTCCCCGTTTTTCAGGGATAGCCGAGTCAATCTCACAACGAATGCAGGCTTCTTTGATATCCAAATACTCCAGCGAAGCATAAACCGCCATGGACAAAGTATCCTCCTCATAAAGACGCCACGGACTTTCAGCAGGGACAACCTTACAAGTCACCTCCACCTCCAAAAGAGGTAGGGAAATAGCAGGATAACCATAAACGACCGCATGCTCCCCTATTAAAATAATCTTACTATGCGCCTGACCGACACCAACTTTTTTTGTCATATTTTCCTTTTGCTAGACGAAAAAGCCGTCTCATACTCAATGAAAATCAAAAAGCAAACTAGGAAGCTAGCCGCAGGCTGTACTTGAGTACGGTAAGGCGACGCTGACGTGGTTTGAATTTGATTT